>NZ_JBICJO010000032.1:0-1150 GCF_043103185.1 Shewanella sp. YQ_9 | reverse complement strand
ATCCTTTATTTTGGGCGATGTTTTGGTCCCACATGATGCCATCTCGAAGCATAGAGTTTAGGATGACCACCATCTTGCGAACGCAGGCAATAATCGCCACTTTCTTTGGTTTTCCAGCTTCGAGTAATCGAGCGTAAGTGTCCTTGAAAACAGGATTACATTGCATGGCTGACATCATGGCCATGTACAAAACGGTTCTCACCTGTGCGCGGCCTCCTTGGATGACTCGTTTCCCTTTGTAGCGTCCGCTTTCACGTGTAATAGGGGCGACGCCGATGAGTGAAGCCGCTTGCTTGTTGGTAATGTAGCCTAACTCAGGCACATTGCTGATGATAGACGCAGCGGCGATATTGCCGATACCAGGTACGCTTTGTAAGAGGGTATTTTTAGTTTGGTATTCGGGGCAATCTTCGATGAGTTTGACAAGCTTATTTTCAATCTTTGAGACCTGATTTTTTATCGCAGTCAGGATGGGTATTATTGTCGAATGTAGGTGCTTAGGCAAAATTTGAATACGATTTTTCTCCATGGTCTGCATCGCGAGCAACTGATTGCGGCGAATTACTAAGTCACTCATTAAACGTATGTTCTTAGCCTTTATGACCGTCAAATCAGGTTTAATGGCTTCACCATAATGGGCGATAAGCTGTGCATCTAAGCGGTCATTTTTGGCTCTACGACCAATAGCACCGGCAAAGCGTTTGATATGAACAGGATTGGCACGAACAATAGGCAACTTGGCCTCGGTACACGCTAACACGAAGGGCATTTCTAGGCGCCCAGTCGCTTCGATAACGATACGCTGTGGGTTGTGTTTTTTGATAGTAGTTAAGGCTTGTTTGATACCCTTTTCGTTGTTTGGCACGGTAAAAAAGACATCGAGTGGACGGATGTAAATGTCGAGCTGTGATTTGCCGGTATCAACACCAATATTAATGTTTTGAAGTGTGTTTGTATTCATAATAAGCTAACTCTTGCTTGCGAAATGCGGGTTCGAGACCCAGTCGACTATTCGAGGTTTATGCTTGGAGTCCTATGAGGCGTTCATGTTTGTTATCGGTCTCTCGACAGAGGAGCCAGCGTTCAACCGAACTGCCACATAGAAAGCTTTAGTTGCCGCTAAAGCCTGGGTCTCACTTTACCCTTTTGG
>NZ_JBICJO010000031.1:0-6670 GCF_043103185.1 Shewanella sp. YQ_9 | reverse complement strand
GTGCTGAAGACCCAGAGCCACAAGGGCGAGGGCAGCAACGAGCTGAGGTTTGAGGATGAAGCGGGGGAAGAGGAGATTTACCTGCACGCGCAGAAAGACCTGAACCTACTGACCGAGAATGACAGACACGAGCATATCAAGCACGACAGTCACCTGGATGTGGACAATGAAAGGCGCAGCCGCATCGGCGGTAATGACCACCTGACGGTGTTGGGCGAGTCCCGTCAGCAGGTAACAGGTGATAAGAGCCTGATAGTGGATGGCAGCTATCAGCAGAAAGTCGCCGCCAAAGAAGCGCTTGAGGTGGGCAGTGAAGTTCATCTCAAGTCATTGGGGAAAATTGTGCTCGATGCCGGCGCCGAGATCAGTATCAGTGCCGGTGGCAGCTTCGTCAAAGTCGATCCGGCCGGGGTGCACCTGGGCGGCGCGGCAGTTAATCTCAACTCGGGCGGCAGCCCAGGCTCAGGCCGCGGCTTTGCCGGCAAGGCACCGGAACTTCCGGGTGAAGTGGCCGCTGCCGAGTTGCCCCAAGGCGAAAAAGTGATTTTGCCCAATCCATCCCAGCAGAGTGGCACTCTGCTGCTGGCTGCCAGTACGGCTAAAGGTGTGTGCGAAATTTGCGAGCAGCCGGAGGAAGAAGATGCCCCTACCTGAACTCACTGGACTCAAGGGGCAGCTGTATCTGCTTTGGGATGCCTGTTTGCACCGAAACCTGGCGCAAACCCTGTATCAGCTGGACAACCGCGTCTTTATGCTACCCCTGTATCAAGGGACTCAGTTCGAGTCTCTCGGCGATATTCAACCTTTGCTGCTGCAATGTCCTGCCGACAGTCAGTTGTTGGATTGGTTGGAGCAACAGCTTTGCTACCGGGACAGTGTCTGGCTGTTTGAGTCAACTTCCTCCAGTGCTGAATTGTTGCGCTATTTTCAGCAATTACCTTTGCAGCAACATCCGCTGGGCCACCAGGTATTATTTCGCTATCAGGATCCCAGAGTGCTGGCGGGCTTTATGGCGGCGCAACTGCCGCTGGAAGCACTGTTCCCGGCGGGTATATTCGGCCGGGTATGGGTGTATGACACTATTGCTGAACACTGGCACTGCCGAGTGCCTCAGTCGGCTCAGTCCAGTGAGGTAACTCAGCGCTTTCAATTGACCGATGACCACCTCAAGGTGATGCAGCAGGTCTGCTGGCAGCAATTTGGTCTTAGGCTGCAGCAGCATTTGAGGCACTTCTTTGCCGATGAGTTCGGTTCGGTTTCCCTGGCGGGAACCTTGGCTATTGCCGAGCGCGCCGCCGCGCAAGGGTGGGAATCGGAGCGGGACATTTTTCTTTACGGCAATATTTTGGGTTATCTCGGTGCCGACTTTGAAAAGAATCTTATCGGCAATCAGGCAAGCAGTGCTTCCGGGGCTTTGTTTGATCAGCACCAGGCTAGCGATGAACCCGTCTCTCAATCAGAGTACGCCGGCATAGTTAACCTGATGCAAACCCGGGGAAGTGACAAATCTGCGGCTTTGGCACAAGCCGCAGATTTGGCCAAGCAGTTAAATCAACAAAGAGCCAATGCGTTACAAGGAGTTACCCATGTCGGCCGATAGACAACAACAGGATGCCAACGATAAGGCCACTCAAGAGTCGGATACTAAAGCCGGTTCTTTACTGGCAACTTGCCCACTCAAGGCGCAAACCGTCAAAATCGTACCTGTGCGTTATGCCTTGGATGAATTCCAGTTGGTGCCGGAGCCTTGCCCCAAGCACAACTTGCCTTCAGAAGGTAACTTCCCCGGTGGCTACTTCAGCAAACAACTCAAATGTAATAGCTACACCCTGCGTCAGCTTACCGACGGCTGGCTTTATGTCTGGAACCAAACCGAAAAGACCCTGCACGAATATGAAGTCAAGGGACCTCAGCTGATCCGTTACCAGTTTGGCGACAACGAGGCCGACAAACCGCTCAGCGAGCGCGGTACAGCGCTGGAGCCTAAAGTCTATCTGGAATATAACCGCG
The DNA here is from genome assembly GCF_043103185.1 of Shewanella sp. YQ_9. Classification (NCBI taxonomy): domain Bacteria; kingdom Pseudomonadati; phylum Pseudomonadota; class Gammaproteobacteria; order Alteromonadales; family Shewanellaceae; genus Shewanella; species Shewanella sp. YQ_9. The sequence goes on along the minus strand of NZ_JBICJO010000031.1, from coordinate 4,660 downwards.
GCTCTGAGCTGTATTTGATGTTCAGCCAGCTAAGGTGCTCCTGGCCCATGTTGGAGCATTATCGCAGTAATGGCGAAGCCCAGCGTCGTTGGGGACGCAAGCTGTCATTGCCTGGATTTTGCCGCACTATGGCAGAGCCCCATACTGCCCCAATCAAGGTGTTGAGCCAGGTTGCCGATATTGCCGGCGAGGCCAAGTTCCCTATGGCGGTTCCTTCCCTGCAAGACAGAGGGGAGGGAGATGAAACGCTCAGCGGTAAGCCGGTTCAGCCCCTGACTACCTACCTAGGCCCTATAAGCGATAAAGACTCGGCCCTGATGGTCGCACTGGATGATATTTGGTCGGATATCTGTGATATCGCCTCTCAAACCTTTTATCTATCCGGACAGATGCATGAGTTTAATGAGGATGAGATGTATCGCCGGATGAATGCCAAAGCGGTAGTTCAGATTTGTGGCGGTCTTGATATGCTCGGTGAGGATGGATGGCTACACAATGATAAGTTGCCGCCAAAAGTCAGAGGGAATGAACTGGCAATCAACCGTTATCTGGATAAACTGACCGATTATCGGGAAGCCGTAAACAGATATGAAGATCAGCTTAGGATTTATGCCGCTCAAGGAGCAAAAGGCATTGTATCTCCTGATGAATTCTTGAAGCTTGAACAAGAGCTTGCTGCCGAATATGGCTCGGCCTGGAATCTGGATTTGCCTCGTTGGGAGGCTGAAAGGGATAGGCGTAAATATGCCAATATGCAGAAAGCGGAAAGTTTTCTGACAAAACACTTGCAGCATGATAGCGCATTAATGGAAGAGATTGGGCCTAGGGTGGATGAGCTGTTTGATTGCCACTTTCATATTCAGGCCAATGCCAGAGTATTAGGAGCAGATTGTCATCATCCCAGCCATCAAGAGGGCTTAACAACCTGGATGAGCGACAGTCTACAGTTGCTGGTGATGTTTCTTGATGATGCTAAAAGAGACATTCTTGCCAGTGCGTTTTCGAGTGCTTCCAAGCCCCAGGCGTTGATTGCTTTGACCACGAGCGGTTTTGACCCCTTATTGCACCAAGAGCTCAACGGACGCCTACAAAAACCGGCGGCTTTGTTGTCGGCAACCGGAGTATCAGTAAGTAACAACGCAGTATTAAGAATGAACGAGGTTAAAGCGGCATTTAATGAGTTGCCGTTGATAGAGCACAAATGGGCTACTGATTTGCATCAAGATGTCCACAAGACGTTGGATGCAATGCGACAAGCCTTTGCCGATAAAACCTCCCAAGGCTGGTCGCATGTACTGGAAGCCATTTTCCCTCTGTTTCGGGGGGAAAAGGGGATCTCTACCCATTCAACCAGCTTAATGTTGCAATCACTGCTGATTAACTCTTTCGTTGAAGATATTCCACTGAAAACTGAAGAGCTTTCTGACTATGAAAAAGCTTTTCAGGCTTATCAGGAAAAGCTTTCTGCTTTGGAAGGAAAAGTAAGGGGTTTGAAAAAACAAGAAAGCAATCTGGAAAAAGCAATTGACAATGCTGATAAAAAGACTAAAGACGCCAAAAAGAAACAAAAGAAAAATAAAAAAATTTATAAGCAGGGACGAAAGAAGGCAGTCAGAAGAGCTGCAGGCAAAGGTAAAGAATTTAGAAACAAACTACAAAAAGTAACCGGTGAAATCTCCGAGGCAGAAGAAGCACTTCAACTGCTTGTAGAAGAGAAGCCCTATTGGGCTGCTGCCAAGCAACAGGCGGTGACACTGGAAAGCCGACGTCAACTCTCTGAAGGGATAAAGGGCTATCTGGATAAAGGCAAAAAGCTGGCAAGTCACATTACCTTGGGCAGAACGGCTATTTTGCTTGGATATATCAACTTGTTATATACACCTATGCCAGAGAAGTACTCTTGGGACTCCTTTACGTTCGACAGTTCCGATGCCGAAAGTAAAAAGCTTCATACGCTGATTTACAATACAGGTTATCTTGTCGCCTTTGGTATCGCGGCTATTTGGTATGATCCTCTGCTGACCAAGATTAAGCAAACAGTGGCAGCATCTGGAGAGAAGAGCATCTATAAAGCGAGCTACTCTATAACGAAGGAAAAGAAACTGAAAGTTGTTCCTCTGTTTAAGTTGTCTTTCCATGAATCTGCTAATATTCACGGTATTGAGTTTGCCAAGGTATTGAAGAGTTTCCGTATGGCAGCGCTTTCCTTGGGTGTTGTCTCGGCAGTAGCAAATGCTTATGAAATAGCTCAGATTGGCCAGGAGTTGGGGCTTTGGGGCGAGAATCCGGCAGATTTGAATGTTGTGGAAAGATCGCTGAAATGGGTCCAAGAAGCCTCACTTGCAGTCAGTCTTGGCGGCATGGCGATTCAAGCTCTAGCAGCCTTCGGCTTTATTGCTGGTTCACCGCTTATCCTTCCAATACTGGCAATTGCCGGTGTGGCTTACCTGTTATCTTCCATTGCATTTATCTTTTTTTCGCGCGACGATATCGACAAATGGTTGGATCACAGTGATTTTGGTTCCTCTCCACAGTGGCTGAACACCCCCCAAGAGGCATTCCAACATCTGCAAGATATATTGCTAAAGCCTGCGGTTTATATGCAGCCCTCTTGCTCATCGAAACTGGCTGCTATCCTGGAAAAATCCAGTATTCCAAACCAGCTATTAAACCGCGAAACAGTATCCGGTTGTTGGCTGCTGTTCAACCTGCCAACAGCAGGGACTCATATTGAATTGGCGGAAGTCTATCATGAATATACTCTTTGGGGAGCGACTCAAATTACCAATTCTGATTGGGACGGAATGGAAGCAATAGCCGTTACCCCTGAGGCAGTCCGAAATCTCATTGAAAATGGCTTTCCTGAGACCTGGGATGAGATGGATGATAGCTATATTGCAAAAAACAATAGTCAATACTGGTTGATGTATGTACCTTTAACTCCGGCTGAATTCTTTGAAAATCCATTAAAGTCGGAGTCAGAGTTATGGTTGAGTATCAACCGCCCAAGGCAACGTAACATAGATAAAACCTGGCACTACAAGTTACAACCTAAAAGTTTAAGCCAAATTTTAGGTGTTTGGGGTAAGCTGCAGGAAGAAGAGGGCAAGTTTACTTTTCCTGAGCCCAAAGAAACCATAGGTATTGTTTTTTAGAACTAGTAGCAAGGAGAAGTTAGTGGGACAAGGAAAGAGAGTCAGCCAACTGGCTGACAGGCCTAGCTACATCCAGTATAGCAAGTATGGCCTTGAGAATGGACTTTTCACCCAAGCCGATATTACCAAGCTTGAAGACGAACCGGCCATCTTTCAATGGACTATACCAAGGGCTTTTTTTCATCGATTTAGTGGTTTGGCATCGATTTTAATGATTTGGGGGATTTTCGCAGGTATCCCTATGTTGTTTTTTTCATTGATAAATTTAGCATCAGAAAATCCACAACCTGATGATTGGAATTCAGTTGTCGGTATTGGCATTTTCCTTTCGTCGATTTTATTGATAATTTATTATTTCACTCGACTTCAATATCACCATGTAGCATATAAGATCACCGAGTCGGGCTTTTTAAGGGATGAGGTTAAACTGTGTCCAAGGTGGGGTTATGGCGCCATTAACCCGGAAGGTTTGATGTGGGTTCTGCGAGTTATGACTCTTATCCTTGTGCCGATAGCTCTGGTTATACACCCATTTTTATTGGTGGGTGTCGGCGGTCTGGCATTATTGAGTTTTAAAAAGGTAGAGCCTTCTGAGCCGGAAAAGGCTCACTATATTCCTGTGCTTTGGGATGATAGTAAGATGGTAGATGAAGATAAGGCGAGTCTAATTAATCTTAATCCTAAAAGACGTATTGTCCATATTAGAAGTCGTAGCTGGTATTATAATGATGCAATATTTTGCACCAAAGAGAATTATGAGGAAGTTAAAGCATTCGTACTAAAGAAACTGCCTAAAGCCAAGATTGTACAAGAGCAATGGACTATTATTTAATAGTACTGCTCTCTGCCAGTTGGTAGACAGAGTTTGAGACTCTGCAATATTTACATGAGTTAATGGCTTTAGCCTGTTAATTAACCGTCCTGATTGTATTGACTATTATTATTACATTGCGAAGGGCCCTTTCTCACAGGCATAAACCAATTAGTGGCTGGCTCACACAACAGCACTGGAGGCCTGGTCTCAGCCGTTGCCTGAAAGTGAATGGGCCCAGCCCAGCGCTGAGCTGGTTCGCTTAAAAGCGGAAATCACCGCGCGCTACCAAGCCGGAGGCTCTCTGGGGGATTTTGTCAAACCAGCCGCCTAGGGCTATGACTACGAGCTAATTTACCCCAGAGCTATACCCAAATTGTAAAAGTGAACGCCACCAGGGCTTATTCACACCTTCTCTAAGACTTTTACAGGAATGCTCTTAAAGCCAGTCGACTTCCGCTTACCCCTTGGGACATTCCTTCAGGCCACTCTTTCGGGCAACTCTCTTCGGGCAAAAACTTGCCCGGCGAGCAAAAAATTGCCCGGGTTCGGGCAAGAAATTGCCCGGAGAGTGGGGGTTGGTTTGGATGTTGTTTTAAAACAGTTGGTTACGATTTGGCATGCTTCTGGCATTGGGTGATGAGGTTTTATCACTCATTCAACAGTAAAAGGAATTAACCATGCCAACACCATG
>NZ_JBICJO010000030.1:0-62740 GCF_043103185.1 Shewanella sp. YQ_9 | reverse complement strand
AAAAATTCGGCAATGCGATCATTGACTCCGCCGGGAAAGAACAGCGTCGATTTCTTTTTTTCATCTGCTCCAAGTGGGATTGCAGTCAACATTATTCGCACCCAAAATATAACCTTTGTAAGAATTGTAACATGGCTTCAGTTGGACAAATGTGGTGTCGATCCGTAAAACCAGGTTAACTTATGCCATTATGTTTTCTATATATCTACTTATATCCATATTTAACATATTGATTTCAGGCGTCGCTGTCATCGAGCTCATTACTCACGGCTTGCAGATAACGAAAATACTCGCTGGCCAATAGTGATAAACCTAGATAATAGCCTGTTTGAGCATGTTCTTCCGCTAGTGACAGGCAGCGCTGCACCCAAGGTTGGACATGGTCAGTCAATAGCCTTTGCAATATTGGTGAATACTGTTCTCGATTATCTGTCGCCATTTTGTCCAGCAGGTAGGCGATGACAACGCAGATCAGTCCCAGATGGTCGACCGGCTCGTTGCGATCGAAATGGATCTGCAACCCATGCTGTTGATAAAAAGTCAGTAAATCTAGGGTGGAAGAGCCATTCAACAAACCTGAAGCAGACTGATAAACCGAGCCCCAGGGCGGCGCAACCGGAGTCCCGGGGCCGTTGAATAACTGGCCATAATCCAATTGCAGTGCAATCAGTTGCTCACGGCTTCCATCCCAGTGCTTGAGATAGTCGCTCAACTTGTTCAAAGCCAAAGATTCGCGTTGGCTGTGAGTCAGCCTGGGCCACTGCGTGGCGATATCGCTCAGCGTAAAGTGTTCAACCAGCTCTGCCGTGGGCAGATCCAACAACACCTTATGCAATACGTTGGCGATACTCTGCAAACAGAGAAGTGTATCGGTTGAGATAGCCATAAAACTCCAAAGAGGGAGAGCAGCCAAGGCTGCTCTCTTGAGGGTTACACTTCCCTGATATTCAGTATCTGCCCATTGCTGCGGGCATTTCGTGGCGCTTTGACTATCAGGTTGGGTGAGGTGATGGATTGTGATGGCAGCGGGGCAAAATGGCCATCGCCATCGCCGTATTTGGCCCGTAGATTATCCATGGTGTCGAAATCCAAGGCCCTGAGTGGGCAGGCATCAACACAAATAGGCTTCTTCCCCTCCTGCAACCTATCCTGGCAACCATCGCATTTGGTCATGATCTTGCGCTGAGTATCCAATTGCGGGGCATCATAAGGGCAAGCTCGAGCGCAGGATTGACAGCCTATACACAAAGATTCCTCGACCAATACCAAACCCTTGTCTTGCTGTTTATGCATGGCACCTGTGGGGCAGGCCTTAACACAGACAGGCTCGCTGCAATGGTTGCAGCCTATGGAGGCGTAGTGGGCAAATACGTCCTGTTCATAGCTTCCGTCACCGTTTTGATTCCAACTGCCACCGCCGTATTCATACACCCGTCGCCAAATCACTCCGGGCAAGGCGGCCACCCCCAGTTCCCTGACGTTGTCTTTTGAGCGTAACAGGCCAACCATGCGGTCTTTACAAGCAATATGACAAGTCTTGCAACCTGTGCACTTGCTGCTGTCAAAGTAGAATCCATATTGAGTTTGCTGAGTCATTTTTTGATCCTCTATTATCTTTTCTTGATAACAGCAACACGGTTGGTGTGTTGAGGGTTACCCTTGGTAATGGGTGACGGGTGATACTTGGTCAAAGTGTTGATGCAACCGCCTAGATCGACAGTATGTCCGGAAGGCCCGGTACTCATTGCCGGATCCGGCTTGTACCAAGCACCCTGTCCCAGGGAACAAACACCGGGTATGACCCTGGGGGTCACTTTCACCGGTACTTCAATGGTGCCTCGTTCGTTATAGGCCCAGACTATGTCACCGTCGGCAATACCATGTTCAGCAGCGTCAGTTGGGTTCATCCACAGTGCGTCTTCCACCGCTTCGCGCAGCCAGGGCACATTGTGGTAACTGGAGTGGGTGCGACCCTTGGTATGGTAGCCACACAATTGCAGATTAAAGCCTTTATCAATCGTTTCCTGATCCTGATATCCGTCCCAGGTCACAACATATTTGGGTAATGCCGTGATTTGATCTCCCGGGCGCAGTGTCCAGGTGGCTGCCTTGCGGGCCAGAGAGATGGAGTACAGCTCGATCTTGCCTGAGATGGTTGGTCTGGCATTGGCAACCGGGTCGGCCACAAAGGCCTGCATGGCAATGGTCGAAGATGGCATGTATTTACGGAATACCCCGGCCTTTTGCGCTTCTGCATAAGTATCGGGCCAATTGATGTCCGGATGCATTGCTTTGGTCTGGGTATAAAGGTGCTCACACCACTGTTCGCCTGTACGACCCTCGGTATAGGCGGCTTCTTTACCCATGGCGCGGGCGATGCCGCTGCAGATTTCATACATGGATTGAGCCTGGCCCAAAGGTTTCAAGGCGCTGCTCATAAAGGTGGCGTAGGCCATCTGACCCGAAGCATAGCTGTCGTTGGCAAAGTCGTTGGATTCAAGCCAGGTGCTGTCCGGCAACAGATAGTCGGCAAACTTGGCTGATGGTGTTATCCAGCAATCGCAGACCACGATTAACTCACACAGATTTTCATCCTTCAAAATAGCCGCGGTACCGTTGCTGTCGGAGTGTTGGTTAACCAGGGCATTACCGGCGCAGTTGATAATGGCCTTGATGTCGGTTTTCAGCGTGGTGGCATTGTGATCCACCAGCTCGTTGCTGCTGCCGGCGATACGCACACCATCTTTGCTGCCGGTAAACTCCTGGCCGCGAACTATGGCATCGGACCAGGTAAATACCGGAATAGTGACCTCAACCGGGTTGGTGCCGGTAGGCATTGCCGGCACGGCAAAACTGTAGCTGGTGGGCATGGCTCCGTTGTTAACCCCTTCTCGGCCCAGTTTGCCCGTCATGATTGCCAGGGTGTACACGGCGCGGGTAGCCTGATCACCGTTGGCATGGCGGCTGATACCTGCACCGGCGCTGATATAGGGTGCGCTGGCGTTCATGATATCTGTGGCCAAGGCTTTGATTTTATGTTCCGGCACACCACATATTTCGGCGGCCCACTGGGTGTTGTGGGCACCATCGGCGGCAAATTTACCTACGCCCATGATGTAATCGTGGTAGTTCTCTGCCGGGTCTATGTACTGGGCATGGGAGGCAATGAAGGCGTCGCTGTTGAGGGCGACTGCGGCCTTGGCATTTTCCAGGGACTGTTGGTCGAATCCCACCACATATTTATCCAGGAAGCTTTTCACTTCGCGAGTGACAAACCCTGAGGTGATCATTTCATGAATAATGGCTTCAATCAGTGCGGCATCTGTGCCGGGTCTGATGGGAAGCCAGTGATCCTCGTTTCCGCGCATTGAGTCTGTGTAGCGAGGCTCTACCATCCAAACTTTGATGCCCTTGGTATTGGCCGCCAGAGACTTAATAAAATCATAGCCTTCGCCGCTGCCGCTCATACGGATTTCATTGGGGTTGAAACCAAAACCCACAAACAGATCCGAGTTGGCAATTTGATCCAGCGAAGTGCCGCCAATGCTATCCCACAGATCGCCATAGGTTGCAATACAGGCGGCATAAACGCCGGCCCAGGAATAGTCCCAATGGTGGTCCAGGAAGCCACCATTCAGGTTCAGCAGCCGTCCCCAGGTTTTGGTATTGGCAGCAAAACCATAGTAAGCGCCGGTGCCATAGTGCATGTAGATAGACTCGGGCCCCTTGCTTTGGTCTTGGGCTATCTGTTGCAGTTTTGAGCCTATCTCGGCATAGGCTTCTTCCCAGGTGATAGGAACAAACTTACCTTCGCCGCGCTCACCGACCCGTTTCATGGGTTGGCGCAATCTATCTGTTGCATAGGTGCGTTGACGCAGTGAACGGCCACGTGGACAGCAACGGATCTGATGGTTGACGCCGTATTCATCAGTGGTTTCATGATCTGATTCAACGCGGGTGATGACCCCATCACGGCTGAATACCTTGACCGGACAGTTGGAGCCACAGTTCACCAGGCATGCCGACCAATTCAGCTGTTCGTCAGTTACCGGAGGCTTGGGAGGCACCACGTTAGCGTCCTTAGAGCTGGAATCACAGCCGGATACCGTGGCTGCAGCGCCAAGAGCAGCACTCATCTTCAAAAAGTTTCTACGTTCCATTTTTTATCCTCACAATGTAAGCCTTGCTCAAGGCAGCAGGTAGCTGAAGGACAACATCAGCTGATGGGCGTTGTAGTTATGGTTGAGCACCCCCAAAGTCGTTAAACCCGTCACTGCGTCTATCCCGACCTCGTTACCATCTGTGTCGAAATAGCGTTCATATCTATAGGTAAGTTTCAGTGCCATGGCGTCGTTCAGGTGGTAGCGGCCGTACAGCTCTGCGCTGTGGTTAAAGCTGTAGTAGTCGTCATAGGCCCCGCCTTCTGTCAGGGTGTTACCCTCAGAGTTGGCAAATTGATAATCAGCCCCCAAGGTCAAGCGTTCATCCAGCAAACCGCTGTAGGCTAGGCCGGCCCCGAGGGAGATAAAGTTATCCTTGATGTCACTGTGCCATGGCGTTAACTGATCCCCGTTTTGTTGGGAACTGATCCACTGTTGACCGGCCGTACCGTAGGCGCTCAAGCGTTCACTCAATTGCAAAGACAGATTCAGGTCGTATCCATAGTCACGAGATTCGGTCAATCCAATCACAGTGTCCCGGTAGTCATCCAGGGCATAGTGACTGTTGAAATCCAGGGTCATCCAGTTCAGCGGCGTATACTGCAGCCCCATTTCCATGGCCGTCCGCCGCCGATCCGCCAGGTGGTACTTACGCAACAGGCTATTGGTTTCACTGGATGTCAGCTCGCCGGCTTGATAACGACTGCCGCCGCGGTCGCCATAACTGGCCTTGAGATCCAGCCGCAGCGGTGAAACCAACTGCATTCCCAGCTTGGCCCACAGGTTATGGTCACGGGTTTCTTCCCGCTCGCCATAGCTGCGCTCTACCTGCTTGAATTCATATCCACCTTGCAGGCGATAGCCGGGCGCCAGGCGATAACTGGCATTGAGCCGGGCACTCTGGCGCTCAATATCCAGCAATGGGTTTTGTCGTATGGCGCCACTGACGGGATTGAGTTCAAGCTGGACAAATTCAGCCACACTGGAGTTGTTGTCACGTTTGCGGTAATCCAGTTGTCCACCCAGGCGTAGACGGCTATTCACCGCGGTACTGACGGCCAGGTTGGCGTCTGTGGTATTGACCTGACCATCCCAGCTCTGCAGAGGATTTCCCGTCATCTGGATCAGTCCTTCATCCTGCAGCATTCTCCCGGCGACTATCCGACCACTGAAAATCGTGCTGGCCAGGCGGTACTGACCGTTCAAGGTCAGTTGGTGCGCCTGGTTGTCCGGCGTAGCGCTGTAGAGGTCTGCGGCATAAGGCAGACTCAGGTTATTGATATCATTGTTGTATTGGCTTCCTTGATAGGCCAGTTCAGTAAACCAGTTGTGGCCACTGAGCTGTAAACCTGCCCGCAACTTGTCATTGCTCTCATCTACAGGCAAGGCAAAGTTGACCGGCCTTGGTGTTATCAGGCTGGCACTGCGGTGGCCTTGCTTTTCCTCTCTGTCATAACGCACATAGCTGCTCAAGTCGCCGAGTGATGCCAAGGCGCCGAAGTCATAGCTCAGCCCTATGCCGGCCTGTTGCCGCTCCAGCTCAAGATCCAGATAACGTAGATTGGGGCTGGGTTGCAGCAGCCCCTTGTCGTGCCACAGCCGAGTCGCTGCATCACTGTTTTCAAAGCGCGTCAGATTGCGGTAATCCAACGCCAGTTGATACTGACCTGGGCGACCGGTTCTGAGACTGACGAAGCCGTTATCCAACCCCAAATCATGGGCCCTAAGCTGGCTGCGATAGCCTCCTTGGCTGCGGTAACCGAGTTCGGCATCGACACTGGCTATCATGCCGTCTCGGCCATCTCCCAAGGCATTTCCACTATGGATATCATCACTGTCGTTGTACCCGGCATTGGCAGTCACTTCACCGCTTAAGCCGGGAGCCAACTGACACTGGCGACATTGGAAACCTGAGGTATTGACCTTGTCGGTATTGGCGCGGTTGACACTGAAGTCGGCAGCCATCGCTGAGCCTGAGAGCCCCAGCAGAGCCATGGTCAACAGATTCAAAGGAAATCTCATCTTCAACACTCCTGCTTAACGGGACAGCAAACTGCCGGCCGGGTGATTGGAACCATGGATTTGGCTGTGGCAGTTCAAACAGCTCTTGCCGGCCCCAAAGGCGCTGTTGCCACCCTGGGCCACCGCCCTTGCTGCATGACCATCGTCGGCGTGACATTGCTGACATAACTGTGGTACCCGGGCTTTGAGCAAGGATTCGTTAACACTGCCGTGAGCCTTGTGGCAGTTGGCACAGTTTTCCACCACTGGGGCATGCTCCCACAGTACTGGCCCACGCTTGTCGGCATGGCATTCATAACAAGTGGTATTGAGGCTGGTTTGTTTCAGTGCGCTTTCAGTCAGGGAACCATGAGGGTTGTGGCAATCGATACAGGTCATACGATCCCACTTGAGAGGGTGGGCTGAGCGCTTGTTCATATCGGCCTTGGCACGGGTGTGACAACTGGTACAGGCCTCGTTGATCCGCAGAGGGTTGAGCATGGGGTCTTCAGCGGCATGCACCTGATGACAATCGGCGCAGGCCACCTGCTCCAGGTTATGCAAGCTGTTGTGCCAAGCCATCTGTTTGGGGTCATTGTGGCAGCCAAGGCAAACACTGTTTTGGCTATCACTCGACAGTTTTGAACCCGCGCCGAAGCTTATCATCGGCTCTTTACCGCCACGGTTATGTTTGCCCATGGGACCATGACAGGCTTCACACTGTAATCCGGCCATGGGGGAGCGGCTGTTGTCCAGAGCGCCATGAACCCCCTGAAACAGGGCCATGACTTTCTGATCCCGCTTATGACACATCAAGCAGGAGTCGGCACCCTTGGGGGAATACTTTCCTTCACTGAACTTTTGCTCCAGTTGTTGCTCCAGTTCTGTTTGGCTTAAATCAGCCCAGGGGGCAGCATTCACAGCCGGGAACAATAATATTATCGGCACTATGAATGCTGATATTTTTAATGTGGATATCATATGTACTCCCGTTTATTTATATGCATCAGCATAGAAATAAGGCCAGCCTAAATCTTGCTTGAAATACTTCTCTAATTCGTCATGGATACATTAATCCAAAAGGAATACCCATACCTTTATATGCATATAAAACACTGCACTCTTTCTGGTGATGATCGTCACATTTGTCACTCAAACAATTATCAAACTGAGCTGGATTCCAACAAACTTGTTATTGAGCTGAACGCCTTTCTAGGCTGGAGTCCTTGGGGCAGAGTTTGGCAGGCCTGGTTTTGTGCCTGTGAAATGTCACGGATGTTTGTCTATGACTCTGATTTATATGGTTTTGTGTGCTATTTGTTCATGGGTGAGTTTAGTTGGAAGGGCTTAATTAGTTTTTGGGTGAACAGCCTTGGTTGATACTTACCTTAAATGGAAAAGATATTGAAAAATAGATAATAACCCAGTGCAGGTTACCTAAATTTATACATTTACTCTGTTTTATTAATTGGTTCTCAATAAGATTTACCTGATGCTTTTTAGGTATCCTGTACACTAACCAAAGACTATGTTGTTTCTGGATGCGGATTTCTAAACTATTTCTGTGTGCAGTGAAATGATGAGTAAATTTTATTGATTAAATCAGAGTTTCAATAGCTTGCTGATACCGACAGCGGAAATACTTTATTTCACTGACGTAAATGCGACTGATTTACAGTTAAGAGATATATAAAGTTTCGATTGGGAAAATGCTCACTTTGAGTGACCGCTTTAATTATCTGTTTTTATGTGACTTATCCCTATAGGAGATGGATATGAGCGTGATCCATGCAATAGCAGCCCAGTGGCAGAAGGCCGAATTTGCCGAGCGCTTGGCTGCCACTCTGGCAAGCTATCAGTCTGCTTGCGGTTTATCCGGTGGTGCGACTTCGCTGACAACCCTGTGCAATCTGGTTGCCGCCATCAGCTACCGTCCCGATGACCCTGTCTTCAGACAGGCAAGGATAGATGAGGGGACGTTATTGGCAGTATTTTTTGATTGCTTCAGGCTCTTGTTTATCAAGGAAGTACAGCAAGAATCAATCACTCAGGCCGAGCAGCAGATACTGCATTTGGCCCCCAAACTGGCGGCCGAGATGTCCGTCGAGGCTTTGAGCGAGTCTCAGCAATTGCTGCGACAGCAATTGCTGAGTATCAGTCGCCAGTTGGAGTCCTTGTATACGCAGCGGCGCCAACTCAGCCGCAATATGGGGTGAAGTTAAATTGGGGGAAATTAGTCCAATACAAACAAGGTTTGCTGTAGTCCTACCGCTTCACCGTTTTCTGCCAGTATGGCTTTAACCGTGCCGCTCTGTTCTGCCTTGACCGGATTGAGGGCTTTCATCGCCTGCACATAGCCCAGTACTGTGCCCGGCTCAACTTCTGTGCCCAGCTCCACCAAGGGGACACCATGGTCGCCGGCGCTGCGCAAAAAGGTACCGGCCACAGGCGCCAGTACTTGCACGCTGTCATTACCAATACTGAAACTGGCCTGGGGTTGTTGCGGACCAAAACGGCGGATACGCACGGCTTCCTGGCCTTCAGTAATTTCCAGCTCATTGATGCCGGATTCCTGCACCAATTCGATCAGTTTTTTGATTTTGCGGATGTCCATCGTCATTCTCAGCACTTAAGGGTGACCGGACCTTCCTCTGCTCAGCCTTGTTTGAGTGCCTCTATGGCGGCTTCCAGGGCAAACTCATAACCCTTTGGCCCCAGTCCTACTATCACTCCCTTGGCCTTGTCGGAAAAAAAGGAGTGATGGCGGAACGGCTCTCTGGCATGCACATTGGAAAGGTGCACTTCGATGAAAGGAATGGCGACCCCCAGCAGGGCATCTCTGAGTGCTACGCTGGTGTGGGTAAAGGCGGCCGGGTTGATGATCACAAATCCGGCATCTGTGTTGTGGATAGCTTCTATGAGCTGATATTCGGCATTGGACTGGATATGTTCCAGTTCCACTCCGGCGGCAAGAGCCTTGTCCTGCAGTCCCTGCACCAGCTGCTCCAGCGTCCGATGACCGTAATGTTCCGGCTCTCTGCGACCAAGCAGGTTAAGATTGGGGCCATTCACCAAGAGTATTTTTGCCTGACTGCTCATATTGTTTTCCTTGCCTTGAGGGAGAGTTCGCACCTGGATCTGTGCCTCCCTGATTTCAGCAAAAGCTGTCGAATTTGTCGACCAATAGCCGCACAATCGCTGCACATTCCTTCCTGTTGTCAGCAATTATTGTCCATTCCCGCAGCGAGACTGGTCTTATCAGAAGCGGATCTTGTTCTGCCGCAACGATTTTACTTCACCGCGTTGCTTCTTGCTGTCAACCCGGCGCCTTTGGCTGGCGCGGGTGGCCTTGGTGGGAATTCGTCTCTTGGCCACTTCGCCGACTGAGGCGACCAGCTCGATAAACTGCTGCAGGGCAGTCTGGCGGTTGGCGTCCTGGCTGCGGCTTTGCTGGCATTTGATAATGATCTTGCCGCTTTGGCTGATACGATGATCCGCCTTGGCCAGCAGCTTTTCCTTGTAGAAATCCGGCAGTGATGAGGCCTTGATGTCGAAGATGAGTTGGGCCGCAGTGGAGACCTTATTCAGGTGCTGGCCCCCGGCACCACTGGAGCGGATAAATTGCCATTCGATTTCATTTTCTGAAACTTGGACACGGTTTGAGATCTTTATCATGGCAAAATAGCTGTTTTCTGAGGCAGTCGCTATATTACCATCCCATGGGAGAGTTTACTTACTCGACGAGGCGGAAAGTCTTGTAAGGTTAAACTTACTATAAGGGGATAACCCATAGTCATCAGATGCCGTGCCGTGAGCAGGGGTCGAAGGTTCAATGGAGTTTTGCTTATGTTGTGTCAAATTCCGGATATTGCCAAAGGCGTGATCAGCTTGTTTGCCAGCGGCCGTATCACAGCCGAGGATTACCGCACATATCTGCGTCCCGCCATCAAGAGCTACCGCCAGGAGTGGGGCCAGGTCTGCCTCTACATAGAGGCAGATGTGTTGTTGGAAGGCTGGGAAATGGCATCACTTTCGGGAGCCGGTGAGGTGCAACTGCCCCCCTTCGATGCCTTGGTATTTGTCGGCGGCCCAGACTGGGTAGGCAATGCGGTGCGCCTGCTGGGGCCCTTTGTCAGCGCTGAACTGGCCTGGTATCCGCTGGAGCATAAGGATGAAGCTATTCGTTGGATAGCCAAGCGTTCGGCCTGCTAGTTGCCGAACCCGCCTATAGGGTAAAGCCGGTTATTCTGCTATTCTGTGGCGATTAAGTAACTCAGATAAGGAAATTTCGATGTCATTATCCAAAATTTTTGCTGCATCTCTGGCGCTGGCTTTTGCCGCTGGATTGAGTGCTTGTGCCCCTGAAGTGGGCAGTGAAGCCTGGTGTAAGCAGATGGATGAAAAGCCCAAAGGTGATTGGAGCGCCAATGAAGCGGCCGATTACGCCAAACATTGTGTGTTTAAATAACTGAACTTTATCTTGGCCTGTAGGTCTATTTGGGCACGGGCCATTTTCTACCCTTAACCGGAATTATTCTTGACTGTATTTGTCCGCAAACTGACTCATATGCTTATCGCCTTGGTGGTGCTGCAATTTTGCGCCGCTAATCTCGGCGCGCATCAGTTGCATCTGGGCAATCCGGCCGAGGAAGAAAGCAACCATCCTCATCTCAAATTTGTCACCGAAGTCACAGTCATCAGCGAGTGTGTGGATTGTACCTGTGGCACAGATGAAGCCTTGGAAGCCGATATTCCCTTTGTCAGCCACAGTCATCAACTGACCCATACTGAATCCCAACAGTTCGATCTCTGCCTCGACTGTCAGTGTCATGGTGGTCATCTGTCACTGCCGGTTACCCTGGCACACAGCCCGGCTCCCTTGATGCACCCCAGGCCCCAGAGCCTGGAGCCCGCTTTTCAACCCTATTTCTCCACTCCGGATTACCGCCCCCCAATAGTCTGATCTTTCTGATCATCAGTGCGTGTGAAGCCCGGGCATAGCTTGCCTGTGTCCCATTGCGTTTGTCTTGTGCTGGCTGTCGTCAGAGCCTGAAACGGTTCTCTCTTGCAACCAACTCTGGTCATGCGTCCTGGCGGGCGTTGCGCAGCACTGTGGTCAGCATCAACTCAGAAATTATCAAAGCCAACCCTTGACTTTAGATTTAACTCCAAGGTTTATGCTTTGGCCAATGTTCACCATTGGCTTGCTGCCAAATATGTCTTTCCAAGGAAAGTTTATGTTGAAATTTATAGTCTCTATGAGTCTATTGGGCGTGGGAGCGCTAACCTATCAGCCCGCCCTTGCCGGAGAAAAACCGGATAACACCTCTCTTGTGGCCGAGGTCAAGTCGGGGACCGAACCCTCACTGGCCTGGTTTGGCGAGCTTAAACAACAGATCCTCACCTTACCCGAGTTTCAGGCTCAGGAAGCCAGGATCCGTGAGGCTCAATATCTGGCCAAGGGCGCCGATCGCGCCATCTACAACCCCGAGTTGGGCTTGAGTTATCTCAATGCCACAGAGGATGACACCTACAGCCTGTCCATTAGCCAAACCATTGACTGGGGCGACAAGCGAGCAGCCGCCAGCGCATTGGCGCTTACGGAGTTGATGCGCTTGGAGAGTGATATCACTCTCGAGCGCTCCCGCTTGTATGCCGAGGTGTTGCAGGCCCTGGTCGATCAGAGCCTGGCACAGAAGAAACTGATGTTCGTGCGGGCGCAGCAAAACTATGGTGAGCAGCAGTTGCAGATAGCCAGGCAAAGGGCCGAAGTCGGTGATTTGTCCCAAGCGGAATTGAATCTGATGGAATTGGAACAAGCCAGTGCCATCAGTGATCTGGCCTTGGCCCAGAAGGCGCTGCTGGATGCCGATACCCGCATTTTGGCGCGTTTTGGCCGGGCAGAGCTTCCCTTTGGCAGTTTCGCCGGCCGTCTCGAATTGCCCGCGACTGAGGCGCCCGTGCCGGCGCTGACCAGCGCCGGATTACAACTGGAGTTGGCGCGGCTGCAAGTCAATCAAGCCAAGGCCCAGGCGGCGGCCGACCCCAATTTCAGCCTTAACGCCGAGAGGGAAGGCTCCGACAACAAGCTGGGGATTGGCGTCTCTGTGCCGCTGCATCTGCGCAACGACTACAGCGAGTCGATTAAGGCGGCAATGGAGGCGGTCACCGCCGCCAAGGCGCAATACCAAAGCATTGAGATGGCGCTCAAACAGCAACAACAACAGTTCAACTACAGCTTACCCAGATTGAAGCAGAGCTGGCTCGACTGGCAACAGCAGGCCTTGGTGGCCGGTCGCAAGGCGGCCGAGCTCTTAGGGCAACGCTGGCGCAGCGGCGATCTCAGTACCAGCGATTATTTGACCAGCCGGCGACAATTGGCCAGCAGCTTTCAGGCCGGTCTCGAACTGGAAGCCGCCCTCTACCAAAGCTGGCTCGAGTGGATGGGAGCTTCGGGGCAACTGCCCGGCGCGCTGCCGGAAATAGCCGTATCCCAGGAGAACGCCCAATGATAGCCCCATACACACTAAGGTACCGGACAATGAACAAGACTCTACAATACCCACGGCTGCAGGCCGCTTTACTGGCGCTGATGTTGGGGCTGTCCAGCCCCTTGACTATCGCCGCCGAAGAAGGACATGAAGATGAACATCAGGCGCTGCAGCTCTCAAGTGAGCAGCGCCAACTGGCTGGCGTCCAGACCCAGGTGGTCAGCGCCGGTGGCTTTAGCCTCAATGCTTTCGCCAATGCCACCTTGCTGGTGGATCGCGAGCGCACTGTGGTGCTGGCGCCGCAGCTGGAAGTGCGAGTGCTGGAGCGGCATGTGGTGCCGGGACAGGAGGTAAAAGCGGGCGATCCTCTGCTGACCTTGGGTGGCGCCGCCGTGGCCCAGGCCCAGGCTGACTATATCAATGCCGCCGCCGAGTGGAGCCGGGTCAGCCGCATGAGCGAGAGTGCCGTCAGTGCCAGTCGCAGGCTGCAGACTCAGGTCGATGCCAGTTTAAAACGCGCCATTCTCAAGTCGCTGCAAATGACAGATCAACAGATCAAGGCGCTGGAAAGCCGGCCGCAGGGAATAGGCCAGTATCAACTGCTGGCGCCCATAGATGGTCGGGTGCAGCAGGATGAGGCGCGCCTAGGGCAGTTGCTTGGTGCCGGCAGCCAACTGCTGCAGCTGACCGATGAGCGCTCACTGTGGGTGGCCGCCGAGCTGACCCCATCGCAGGCCGAAAGCCTGAGTGAAGGCAGCGAAACCCTGGTGCGGATTGGCGATCGCAGTGTCAGTGCCAGTGTGATAGGCCGCTCCCATGAGTTGTCCAGCGTGACCCGCACCGAGCGGGTGCTGGCGCGACTGGATAACACCCAGGTGCGTTGGCACGCAGGTCAGTTTGCGGAACTGTTTTTGCCCGATCCCCGCGGTGAAGGTGTGATGCTGCCGGATGCGGCGCTCAGTCGCAGTAGCGACGGCGACTGGCAGGTGTTCATCGAAGATGATGACGGTTTCGAGGCCAAAGAGGTGCAACTGCTGGCCAGCGAGCGCGGCATGAACCTGGTATCCGGCATAGAGCCCGGAACCCGGGTCGTTACCGCCGGGGCTTTCTTCCTGGCATCCGAGCTGGCCAAGGCCGGCTTCGACATCCACAACCATTGAGGACAGCACTATGCTGCAATCGTTAATAGATTGGGCGATCCGCAACCGCTTTCTGGTGTTGCTGGCCTTGATTGTCGTCCTGGTAGTGGGTGTGTTTTCCCTGCCAAAGCTTAATCTTGATGCCTTTCCCGATGTGACCAATGTGCAGGTCACTGTCAATACCGAAGCCGAGGGGCTGGCGGCCGAAGAGGTGGAAAAACTCATCTCTTATCCGGTGGAGTCCAGCATGTACTCACTGCCCGCGGTGACAGAAGTTCGTTCACTCTCCCGCACCGGCCTGTCCATAGTGACAGTGGTGTTCGAGGAAGGCACGGACATCTATTTTGCCCGCCAGCAGGTGTTTGAACAGCTGGCCGCCGCCAAAGAGATGATCCCGGACGGAGTCGGGGTGCCGGAAATCGGTCCCAACACCTCGGGCCTTGGGCAGATTTATCAGTACATACTGCGGGCCGAGCCGGACAGTAATATCGGCGCCGATGAGCTGCGCAGTCTCAATGACTATCTGGTGAAGCTGCTGCTGATGCCGGTTGGCGGCGTGACCGATGTGCTCTCTTTCGGTGGCGAAGTGCGTCAGTATCAGGTCAGGGTCGATCCCAATCGACTGCTGGCTTACGGTTTGTCTATGTCACAGCTGGAGCAGGCGCTGAATGCCAATAACCGCAATGCCGGGGGTTGGTTTATGCCCAATGGTCAGGAGCAACTCGTGGTGCGCGGCTATGGTCTGTTGCCTGCGGGCCAGGCCGGGCTGGATGCCATAGGCCGCATTCCGGTGAGCGAATACCAGGGCACACCGGTCACTGTCTCCGATTTGGCCGAAGTGGATTTTGGCAGTGAAATCCGGGTCGGCGCTGTCACCATGACCCGTCGGGACGACAATGGCGAAGCCAAGGCCTTGGGCGAAGTGGTTGCCGGGGTGGTGCTCAAGAGGATGGGCGCCAACACCAAGGCCACCATTGATGAAATTGCTGCCCGCGAGCAGCTGATAAGCCAAGCGCTGCCCGAGGGGGTCACCTTCGAAGTGTACTACGATCAGGCCGATCTGGTGACCAAGGCGGTGACCACAGTGCGTGATGCCCTGTTGCTGGCCTTTATGTTTATCGTGGTGATCCTGGCACTGTTTCTGGTCAACGTACGGGCTACCTTGCTGGTATTGCTGTCGATTCCTGTCTCCATTTTGCTGGCATTGCTGGTGATGAGTTATTTGGGAATGTCGGCCAACCTGATGTCGCTCGGTGGTTTGGCGATTGCCATAGGTATGCTGGTGGATGGCTCTGTGGTGATGGTGGAGAACATCTTCAAACATCTGAGTGAGCCGGATAGGCGCCATCAGGACCAGGCTCGGCAGCGCAGCGACTGCGAAGACGATCCCTACCATGCCGACGAAGACCAACACAGAGGCTCGATTGCCATGCGGGTATGGCAGGCCGCCAAAGAGGTGTGCAGCCCGGTGTTCTTTGCCACGGCGATCATTATAGTGGTGTTTGCGCCGCTGTTTGCCCTGCAAGGGGTCGAAGGCAAACTGTTTCAGCCGATGGCGGTGAGCATCATCCTCGCGATGATCTCGGCGCTGTTGGTGGCACTGCTGGTGGTGCCTGCAATGGCCGTTTATCTGTTCCGCAAGGGGGTGACTTTCCGTCAAAGCCCTGTGTTGGCACCGCTTGAGCGGGTGTACCGCCCGCTATTGCAAAAGGTATTGACCGCGCCTGGCAAGGTGGGGCTGGTGGCGGTAGTCATGCTGGGCATGAGCCTGTCGCTGTTGCCGAGGTTGGGCACGGAATTTGTGCCTGAACTGGAAGAGGGCACCATCAACTTGCGGGTCACCCTGGCACCCACTGCGAGTTTGGATACTTCACTGGATGTGGCGCCCAAACTTGAGGCCCTGCTGCTGGAGTTTCCCGAGGTGGAGTATGCCCTGTCACGCATAGGGGCACCTGAGCTGGGCGGCGATCCTGAGCCTGTGAGTAATATTGAAATCTATATCGGTCTCAAACCGCTGGAACAGTGGACTTCTGCAAATAGTCGCGCCGAACTGCAACGCCTGATGGAGCAGAAGCTCAGTGTCTTCCCCGGGTTGTTGCTGACCTTTTCCCAGCCAATCGCTACCCGGGTCGATGAACTCCTTTCCGGGGTCAAGGCGCAGTTGGCCATCAAGCTGTTTGGTCCGGATCTCGATGTGCTGGCGGAAAAAGGCGAACAACTGTCGAAACTGGTGGCCCAGGTGCCCGGCGCCGTGGATGTGTCTCTTGAGCAGATCACCGGCGAGGCGCAATTGGTGGTACGGCCGAAAAACGCGATGCTGGGACGTTACGGCATCAGCGTCGATGAGGTGATGTCGCTGGTGAGCACAGGCATAGGCGGCAGCAGTGCTGGCCAGGTTATCGACGGCAACGCCCGTTACGATATCAACCTGCGTCTGGCCAGCCGTTTCCGCCAGAGCCCGGATGCGATAGCCGATCTGCGTCTGGTGGCCGCCAATGGGGCTCAGGTGCGTTTGGGTGAAGTGGCCGATGTCAGCATAGAGATGGCGCCGCCCAATATCCGCCGTGACGATGTGCAGCGGCGTGTGGTGGTGCAGGCCAACGTCTCCGGCCGGGACATGGGTTCCGTGGTGCAGGATATCTACAACCTGGTGCCCAAGGCCCAACTGCCGCCCGGCTATACCGTGATGGTGGGCGGCCAATATGAGAATCAGCAGCGGGCTCAGCAAAGACTGATCCTGGTGGTGCCCATTTCTGTGGCGCTTATTGCCTTGCTGCTTTACTTCTCCTTCGGCTCCATCAAGCAGGTGGCGCTAATCATGGCCAATGTGCCACTGGCGTTGATTGGTGGCGTGTTGGCGCTCTGGCTCAGCGGTACCTATCTGTCTGTGCCCAGCTCCATCGGCTTTATCACTCTGTTTGGGGTGGCGGTGCTCAATGGGGTGGTGCTGGTGGACTCAATCAACCAGCGGCGCAACAGCGGTGAGTCATTGGAGCAGGCAGTGTATGAAGGTACGGTCGGCCGTCTGCGCCCTGTGTTGATGACGGCGCTGACTTCGGCGCTGGGGCTTATCCCCATCTTGATGTCAACCGGTGCCGGCAGTGAGATCCAAAAGCCGCTGGCCGTGGTGGTGATAGGCGGCCTGCTGAGCTCAACCGCATTGACCCTGCTGGTATTACCAACCCTGTATCGAGCCCTGTATCTCAAGAGCGACAAGGAGCTGGAAGCCTTGGAATAACAGCTGAATTGCTCCGATAGAGAAGCATTGTACTGATTGGAGTGTGACGCCCCAAAGTGGAAGATGAGAGCCGCTTTGGAGCATGGCCGGACTGCCTACCTGGCCTGCGTCATAAGGCCTGCCGCTTTGCGGTTGGGCCTGGGCAGGGATGCCCCCCCTTTTATAAGGAAACATGCTATGCAGAAATCTTCTCAAGATTGGCAGCCGCTGGAGTTGGAGAGCAGCGGCCACCCCCACAAACATGGCCCGGATCTCGGCAGTCGCCGCTTGGGACTGGCCGTGATCATCAATATGTTACTCACTCTGGCGCAGCTGTTTGGCGGTATTCTGGCCGGCAGTTTGTCGCTGATTGCCGACGCGCTGCATAATTTCAGTGACGCCATCGCGATATTGATTGCCTTGATCGCCCGCAAAATAGGCCAGAAAGCCAGTCACCCCGGTATGAGCTACGGTTATAAACGCGCCGAAGTACTGGGCACCTTTATCAATGCGGCAACCTTGCTGTTGGTGGGGGTGTACCTTATCTATGAGGCCTTGCAGCGCTTCTGGAGCCCGCAACCTGTGGATGGCATGCTGGTGTTCTGGTTGGCGGGACTGGCTTTGATTATCGATATTGGCACCGCCATGCTGACTCACAGCGCCGGTGCCAAGGACAATATGAACATCCGCGCCGCCTTTATTCACAATGTGTCGGATGCCATGGCGTCTGTGGCCGTGCTGGTGGCCGGTGGGCTTATCATCCTCTACCAATGGTATTGGGTCGATCTCCTGGTTACTGTGTTGATCTCAGCTTATGTGATCTACCACGGTGCACTGTTACTGGCGGAATCCGGGCGCATTCTAATGCAGCAGGCGCCGGCCGGCTTGGCTCCGGAACTGCTGCAGGAACAATTGGCCGCCAGACCCGAAGTCGCCAGAGTCGAGTCCATGCACCTGTGGCGTTTGGATGAAAAGCAAAACGTGTTGACTGTGGTGGTTTATCTGGAGCTTGGGCTGGACGGTGAATTGCCATTGGTGCAGCAGCGGCTCAGGCGTTGGTTGAGCCGGCGCACCCTGGGGGCTGAGATAACGCTTGAGTGCAGGTTAGCCTGAATCAGCATCCGTCGGCGCCGAGCATGCGCTGCAGCAGTTGGCTTAGCCTGGTTGTTGCTTCTTGCGGCTGGGCATGGCCGCAGGCCACGGCATTGGCGACTTCATTGATGGCGCCATGTATGGCCCAGCACAGCAGCTTGCTTTGCGGCGCAGGCAGCTTGAGGTAATCGGCAAAGAGTTCGCTGTAGAAGTCGGTGAAGAAGTCGCGAATATCTGTGGTGATGTTCTGATACTCGGGATAGCCGCGCAGCGCCGCAACTATCGCCTCATACTCTGGGCCGCAGCGTACGGCGCAGTCCAGATAGGCGCGGCAGACCAGGGTGCATAGCTCTGCCAGCGAGGCTTTTTGCTCCGCTGCGGCCTGTTTCACCGCCTCGACAAATAGATTGTCGTAATGGCGGTACATCTGTGCCAGCAATCCTTGCCGGGTGGCGAAGTGACGATAGGTCAAAGGCTTGGTCACTCCGGCTCTTTGAGCCAGGGTGTTCAAGGTCAGCGCATCGGTACCGGCTTCGCGGACAATCTCACAGGCAACTTCGAGCAGTTGTTCGCGGCGCTGATCTTTGAGCATTCTCTTCTTCACGCATCCCCCACAGATAGCTGGTTTAATAAAATTGAAAAAGCGGCAATGCATCGCATTGTCGCTTCTCTTTTGTCACTCAGTATAGGGTTGCAGTGGAACCCTTGGGAAGTCGATTTTCGGCTGCACTGTGTTGTTAACCCAGTTACTGAAGTTATTCAGGCCACTCCAGGCGCAGACCTGCATCACCTTGGCCTCACTGATCCCGGCATCCAGACAGGCTGTTAGCAAGGAGTCCGGTAACTTGCCTCTGTGTTGCAGCAACGCCAGGGCGACATCCAGCAGCAGCTGATCTTCGCGGTTATCGGCCTTGCCTTGCTGCGCCTTGATGCAGGCATCGGGGCTGAGCCCGGCACGTTTCCCGGAAAAGCTATGGCCGCTGACACAGTATTCGCAGCCATTATAGTTGGCAACCGCCAGGGAGATCATCTCCCGCTGGGCCTGGCTCAGCAGACTGTGTTCTTCCAGATTGGCCTCAAACTCCAGATAGCCCTTCATGACCGCGCCATTTATGCCCAGAGCCGAATAGAAGTTGGGGATCATGCCGTAGCGACTCTTGATCTCCTGCAATATGGGTTTGGCCAGTTCATCGGCATTGTCCAGAGTGCACTTGGTTAACCTTTCCACACTAAAACTCCTGTTGCTGTTATTGGCCGTTTACGGCTTGAGCGCAACGGCAAAAAATACCAAGCTGTGCCGGTCGGCTGCTTTGCCTGTCCTCGAAACGGATGCCCTTGAAACAACAGCCACCGGCGCTTGGTTGAATAAGTTACTCATAGTAACAAGAGTAAAGTTACCATTGGTAACTTTTGTTTGCAATCTCCAGCTAGCCTGTTTTTCAAACAAGGTTTGAGACATTGACCATGACCCCTTGCCGGATATCACTGATTTTGCTGTTAGCGTGGCTAAAGCCGCTGGCGGCTTTAAGGTCAATCAACCGCACTCTATGGGTAATATGGCGTCATCCCGGGGGAGGGCAGATCACATTTGGCGGCATTGAACTGTAAATGGGTGTTTTGTAAACGATATTGTTTTTGCGTTTCCGTTAGAATTGCCCTTCCTCGTCCGAAAAGGAGGCTCGGCCGCCGGCTTAAGCAGGTGTTTACTGAATGTCTGCTATTGGGGGAAGGAAGACATATTTGCTAATGACTCAAGGAATATGAGAGATGCTGGACGTATTAAAAAACAAGCTTGAAGCCTTCACTCGCCCCAATACAGACAAGTTATTGCTAGACGCTTGCCGGATTATCGATGAGCAGCAAACGGGTTTGGCACAAGCCGTCAGTCAGTATATTTTGACCGGTGAACCTGTGGCGTGTCTGTCGCAGCTCCAGCAGCTAAGTGCTGGAGAAACACTGGCGCGGCCGGGTGTTCCCTATGGCTACGGACAAAATGATGAGCGGCTGATTCAGGCCCGTGAAGCCATCAACCAGTTTGTGGCAACCGGTGCCTGTAATGAACCGGCCGTTATGCGCCGTCTCGGCTTGGTGTGTCATGCCTGCAACCCAGATATAAGCATCTACGGCGTGCAAAACACCTCGAGCGGCTGGCTCAATGGCGTGCTGATGCTGTTCCGAGAGTTGGCAGAAGAGTATTACGGTTGCCGTTTGGCGGGCAAAGATCTGCCCAGTCGTGACTATCTGGCCTCGCTGGTCGCGCAATATGAGCACCCGCCCCATGAGCTGGAAGCCTTTATTCTTGAAGGTTCCGACTCTTATTATCACGATACATTCCGCACCTCGCTGAGGAAGAGTACCGACTGGCTCAAGCTCAGTGAAGATCCTGAATATCTGCAGCTGTTGAAACAGTTACATTTCAGCGGCCGCGAAACCTTTTGTGCTTTGCTTAATAAAGCCTGTCAGACCCTGTCACAGGCGCAGCTGCCGCTGGTCATGGCGTTGGCCGCCGATGGTTCGGCGACTGTCCGTGAAGAGGCCCTGAAACTGCTGAAAAAGAGCCCGCAACAGCAACTGCTGGCGTTTCTGGAGCGGGAATTTCCGGGCGCCAAGGCGGCTACCCGTGGTCACTGGCTGGTTGTGGCTGGCCTCTATCCTGAAGCGACCCCCTTGCTGCAGCGCTGGCACAGTGAAGAGAAATCCGCCGCGGTAAAAACGGCACTGGCGAAAATGCTGGATAACACGACCCGACAGCAACAGAGTGACCAGTTCAGCTGGGATATTCCGGCCGTTGCGGCCATTGATAAAAACGTCAAAGTGCCTGAAGAATGGCTAGGTCTGTGTGAAAAGCAGTTGGCTAAAGAGATCAAAGAGCTTGAAAACGATATCGCTGCGGCGGAGCACCCAGATGCCCCCAGCTATCGCAAAAGGCATTTGGCCGACGACCGGAAAAGTCTGCAACGTTGGCAGCAAGTCAGTAGTGCCCAGCTGCAAGCGGCGCTGATGGACCTCGAAAGAGGCCGGCAATCATCTCTGCCAGGTTTTTATTCTCTGATCAGCCACGCCGATCTCGACGAGCACCCCAAGGCCAGCCTAAGGCTGATTTTGCGGATGGAACGCCATGAGCTCTCCTGTCATTCCTGGGAGCGTATGCTGAGCCAGGAATATATTCTGAGAAGTCTGCCGGGAATGACGGATTTACGGCAACTCTTGAGCCTGTGCAACCAAGAGAATCAACCCGCCGCGGCCTTGATTGAAGCCCTGTTTGGCTACGAAGGCCGGGAAGATGACTGGTTGCCGGCCGCCTGTGAACAACTGCTGATCTGGCCCTTCTTTGCCGAAAACCTCGACTATATAGAGCATGGCCTCAATGGCCAAGTGCTCAATGGAACCTATCGACACGATGCCAATCAGGTATTGATACAGACCTTGGCGATTCTGGCAGAATTTCCCAAGCTGCCGCAGCACTGGCAAAGGAAGGTTCATGAACATGCCTTCCATGGTCGCAAAGCCATACAGGCGGCGGCTCAGTACTGCGCCGAACGCCACGGCGCCGATATCACCCTTATCACTCCTGAGCTGGCCTCCGGCAGCAAGGATAACCGGGTGCTGGCCGCCACTTGGCTGGGTCGCCTCAAGGCGGCTTCGGCGCAGGAGGCATTGAGCCAGGCGCTGAATAAAGAGAAAGATATGCCAACCCGGGTCGTGTTGCTGGAAGCATTGTTGCAAACCGGCGCCGATATCAGCCAGTTTCTTGGCAAGGAAGCGCTGCTGGCCGAAGCCAAGGCCGGCCTTAAAAAGGCGCCACCCAAGTCCATGGATTGGTTCCCGCGTGAAGCGCTGCCCGCATGCCGTTTTGAAGACGGCAGCCCGGTCGAGCTCGAACTGGTGTTCTGGTGGGTCGTCTTGGCGGTGAAGCTCAAGCAGCCTCAGGGCAACCCTCTGCTGAGTCACTATCTGTCGCTGCTGGATAGCGAAAGCCGTCAGCGTCTTGGGCATTTTATTCTGGCGGCATTTATCGCCCAGGATACCCGTTGCCCTTCGGATGATGAGGCATTGGAATATGCCAAGGCGCATCAGCAGCAGACTTTTCAATCTTATCAGCATTGGGCCAAATACGACTGGGGTCAGGAGTATCAACACAAGACCCTTGAGGATGCGTTTCAGGTCCGCTTTGCCGAGAAAAAGAATGAGCTCCTGGGCTCGGCCATCAAAGACAAGGGGATGTTGGCCCTGATCGCTGGCGGCGATGCGCAAACCCTGCTGGGCATGATCCAACCCTTTATGAAGAAGCGCTATGAGCGGCGGGCACAGATAGAGGCCATGTTGCAGGCCTTGGCCAACTCGGACGATCCTGTGGCGATTCAGTTTCTGCTGAGTATTTCGCGGCGTTATCGCACCAACTCGGTGCAGGAGCTGGCGCGGGCGCAAGTCAGTCAAATTGCGGTCCGTAACGGCTGGACCCAGGATGAGCTGGCGGATCGCACTGTGCAGACGGCCGGGCTCGAACATCTGACCCAGCCCAGCCCGTTTGAATTCGGCAGCCGTACTTTGGCGCTGGCACTCGGGGACGACCTCAAGCTGAGATTGCTCAACGAAGAGGGCAAGCTGCTCAAGAGCCTGCCGCAACCTCGGCAGACAGATAACGAAGGCGATATTGCCGAAGTGAAAAAATGGTTCAGCAACTGCAAGAAAGAACTCAAGCAGGTGGTTGAACAGCAAAGTGCCAGATTGTATGAGGCCATGGTCACAGAGCGGCATTGGCTCGCCGCAGACTGGCAGCAATACCTGCATCAGCATCCGGTCATGTATCGCCTGTTGCAGCGCACCCTCTGGCAGGTGGAGATTGATGGTCAATGGCAAACCTTCAGACCCACGGAAGACGGCGCCTTTATCGATATTGACGATGAAGAGCTGCAACTGCCCGCTGCGGCGAGTATACGCCTGGTGAGCGGTAACCTGTTAGCGGAGGCAGCGCTGGATGCCTGGCGTGTACATCTCAAGGATTACAAGGTCAAGCCGCTGTTCGAGCAGCTGCGAAGTGCCGAAGTGACGCTAACTGAAGGTCAGGAGGCACTCAATGACCAGCACGGCCGGATGACCGACTGCTATACCCTGCGTGGCCTGTTGACCAAGAAAGGTTATCAGCGCGGTGAAGCGGAAGACGGCGGTTTCTTTGATAACTACTTCAAGCGTTTCGATACCCTGGGGCTGAGAGTGGAGTTCGGTTTCAGCGGTAACTGCGTGCCGGAAGAAAACGAGGCCGCCGCCATCTATGACATCAGGGTCATGGAGCGGACCAACCCCCGTGGCCGCTATGCCCGCTACCGTCAACTGCCGTTGGCCGAGGTGCCGGTCAACCTGCTCAATGCCATCGCCGTTGACTATCGTGAAGTCGGCGACAAGTGTGTGGCAGATCCTGACTGGGAATCGAAACTGCCCTGGTAAAGGTCGATAACGGATGGATTAGGCTGCTTCCTTACTGGTGGCAGCCAATAAGGAGAAGCAAACAGGATGGAACAAGTCATTCGGGCTCATGCCGAGCAGCGTTATCAGGATGAATTGCAACGCTTGATGGCGGCCGACAAGGGCGTTATTCCACCGGGCTGGGCCATGTCGGCCGGGGCGGTGCGACGTTTTATCTGCGGCGATGCGGCGCTTGATATCGGCCGCAAATACTACGGGGAAGATGCCCTGGTGGAGCGGGCCATTGTCAGCCTGATGGGCAACAACGGCCTGATGCTGGTCGGTGAACCCGGTACCGCCAAGTCGATGCTTTCTGAGCTATTGAGCGCCGCCATCAGCGGCAGCAGTGAGTATCTCATTCAGGGCACAGCTGGTACTACGGAGGAGCAGCTCAAGTACAGCTGGAACTTTGCCCTGTTACTGTCCGGTGGCCCCAGCCTGGAAGCCCTGCTGAAAAGCCCCGTCTATCAGGCGATGGAGCAGGGCAAGCTGGTGCGTATCGAAGAGATCACCCGCTGCCCGCAGGAGGTGCAGGATGTGCTGATCTCGCTGATGTCGGAAAAAAGCCTCAGTATCCCCGAGCTGGGCGTCTCGATTCAGGCCAAGCCTGGCTTCAACCTGATAGCCACCGCCAACCTGCTGGACCGTGGGGTCAACGAGATGTCCAGCGCGCTCAAGCGCCGTTTCAACTTCGAGACAGTGCCTGTGCTCAGCGATCCTCTGCTGGAGCGCCAGCTGATTTTGGCTCAGGTGAGCCAACGTCTGGCGGACAGCGGCCAGCAGGTGCAGTTGGATGAAGCGCTGGTGGACTTGCTGGTGCGGGTATTTCACGACCTTCGCAGTACCGTCGGCCCGCAGGCGATGGATGCCACTCTGTCCACGGCCGAGGCGGTTAATATAGTGCATGGCTGCGCCCTGCACAGCCTCTATTGGCAAGAGCCCATGAGTGCCGCCCAGTTGGTGCAGCAGATGCACGGCACGCTAATCAAGGACAAGGCCGACGATGTGAAGAAGCTGGCTCATTACATGGATGTGGTCGCCCGTGAACGCCAGGGTTGGCAAGCCTTCTTCCAGGCAGGAAAAGCTCTGTGGATGAGGTGATGTTCCTTAGAGGGGAGTTTGGTGAACTGCTCAAGGCCGCCGCGGCCGATCCCGGGGTGTGCTGGTTGCCGCTGCGGCATCACAGCCCGGCCTGCGCCGCCATGGCGCTGGAGCAGTTGCAGCGCCGGCAGCCCCAAGCCGTGTTAATAGAAGCCCCCGGCAGTTTTATCCGCCATCTGTCACTGCTGCAGCGCGATACTGTGGTGCCGCCCATTGCCATCTATCAGAGTGGCAGCTACTACCCTCTGGCCGAGAACAGCCCTGAATGGCAGGCGCTGCGCTGGGCGACGGCGCAGGGCATTGAGGTGATCTTCATCGATCTGGATGAAAAGGCGCAGGAGCGCGGTGTAAGCAACCGTTGGAGTGATAGCCGCTTTTTAAGCTCGGACTACAGCCGCCGCCTACAGCAGCAACTGGGATGCCGGGATGCCGACGAACTCTGGCAGCGTTTGTTTGAACAACAGCATTTCGCCTCGGCCGAGAGCTTCTTTACCCAGGTATTGCTGTTCTGCGCCGCCAGTCGTGCCTGCTTTGGCACAGACAGCCTGGAAGAGATGGGCGATCTGGCCCGTGAAACCCAGATGCGGGCCCATATCAAGGCGGCCCGCCGCCGCTATGAGCGAGTGGCCGTACTCACAGGTGGTTTTCATACCCCGGCGTTGATCAACTTTGCCGACGAGGCCGAGGCGATCGTCGTCGATGACACGCAAGACAGCTTTGTGATCCGTTTCAGTGACGCCTTGCTGGATGCCCGCAAAGGCTACGGTGCCGGTATGCCTTATCCAGCCTTCTGTCGCTGGCAGTTTCAGCAGCGGCAATTGAACGCCGATGATTGGTTGCTCTACCTCTTGGAGCAGATGCCGCAACTGCCGCTGATCTATAAGAAAAACTGCTTTGAGCATCTGCAGGCCCTCTGTAGTTTGCGTGGCTTGGTGCGCCCCGGCAGCTATGATCTGCTGGATTCTCTGGGCAGTTGCCTGATTAAACAGCAGCTGTCGGCATCGACACTCGAACCCTGGCAAAAGGTGCTCAGCGGCGATGTCCTGGGGCAGTTACCGGCCGACCAACCCAGTTTACCGCTGGTGGAAGAGGTGTTGGCGCTATGTCGCAAGGCCAGATTGCAGACGGAAAAACCGGGACGCTGTCACTTCGATCTCTACGCCATGACGGACAAGCATATTGAGCGCCGTCGCCTCCTGTGTCGGCTGCTGTTTGTGGGCAGCGGTTTTGCCAGGCCACAAAATGGCATGCCGGTCATCCTGCAATTGAAGTTCAACCATCGCCATGAACACTGGAACTATCATTGGACTCCGGCGGTGGAAGTGGCACTGGCCGAGAAATCCAGCCTGGGGCTGCGTCTCGAGCTGGTGGTAAAACGGCGGCTCAGTGAGTTGCCCCAGGAAGATTTGCAGCAACTGGTGGAAAAACTGGTGTTGGCACTGCATCTGGGGATGCCGGAAGAGCTGAGCGCCCATGCCATTGCGCAGCAGATAAGCCAATGCAGCGACATTCAGCAACTGGCCAATAGCTTTATGACCTTGCTGGCGGCAGCGCATCATCCACTGTTTGCCGATATTGAGCTGCTGGCTTACCAAAAAGCCCTGTGGCATCAGGTCGGCTTTCATTTACCGGCAATCAACCGCCTGAGCGATGAAGAGGCGGTGAAGTTACTGTTGGATCTGCAGAGCGTAGCTGTCTTGCATCAGGACGAGCTCGAGTCTCCCTGGCGTGACAGACTGCGCTGGTTGACAAGCCATAACGCCCATCGCCCCGTGCTCTATTTTGTCCTGCAGGCCTTGGCTATCGAGCTGGACAAGTTGGACCCGGCGCCACTGCTGCAACAGTTGCAGCTGCAAAACGATCCCTTCCCTGTGATTGAGGCGCTGCTCAAGGTGGTGCCGCACTGGTTACGGCAAGACCATGGCCTGTTGCCCATGCTGAATCACTGGCTCAGTGAGCTGAGTGAGGCGCAGTTTATCGACAAGCTACCGGCCATGAGGGGCTTGTTCTGCGCGCTGGATGCCAGAGAGGTGGATGAGCTTTGCCGCCGTTTGCTGCAGCTGAATCAGTGGGATAATGGCCTGAATTGGTTGCAATACGGGATATCTGAACAGGACTTTCAACAGGGGCTGGCGCTGGAGCGGCAGCTGCGCAGTGACCTGGAGCAACAAGGATTGAGTCAATGGATGAGCAACTGAAGCAGCGCTGGCGTCTGGTGTTGGGGCGCTATGCCAACGCGCTTGATACCCGTCTCAGCTCCCGGCAACAGCAACAGGATGAGGTGTTGCAGCAGCTCTATCAGGAGGGCCAGCTGCTGCGTGGCTTCAAGGTAAGCGCGGGCTTGGGGGAAAGCGAGTTGGCAGTGACCAACTGGCTGGAGGCAGCGGAGACCCTGTTTCCCCGTTCGGTCAACGACAGGCTGCAGTCCGATGCGGTCGAGCGCTTTGGGTTGCATCAGGTGTTGGAGCAGCCGCAGGTGCTGGAAAAGATCACTCCCAGTATGGGGGTGCTGAAGCAGTTGCTGAAACTCAATGCCCATCACAAGCCGGCCATTCGGCAACAGGTAGAGCGAATTATTCAGGGAGTGGTCGAGGAGTTGCTGCGTCGCCTGCGGCCGACCTATATCAACAACTTGAGTGGCAGGCTCAACCGCCAGGCCCACAGTCCGGTGAAACGGCTGGCCAATCTGGACTGGCAGACCAGTATTCGCCGCAACCTCAAGCATTTTGATGGCGAGAAGGTCTGTTTCGAGCGGATCTATTTCCATGCCCGTCTGCAACACCAACTGCCCTGGCACATAGTGCTCTGCATAGATCAGTCCGGCTCCATGGCGACTTCGCTGATTTACTCGGCAGTGATCGCCGGGATCCTGACCCGCTTGCCATCGGTGAAGTTGTCGCTGGTGGTGTTCGACACCCAAGTGGTGGATTTGAGTGAGCAGGCCCAGGATCCGGTGTCTGTGTTGCTCAATTGCCAGTTGGGCGGCGGAACCTTAATCTCCCAGGCC
Source organism: Shewanella sp. YQ_9 (assembly GCF_043103185.1). NCBI lineage: Bacteria > Pseudomonadati > Pseudomonadota > Gammaproteobacteria > Alteromonadales > Shewanellaceae > Shewanella > Shewanella sp. YQ_9. The sequence goes on along the minus strand of NZ_JBICJO010000030.1, from coordinate 35,069 downwards.
TGGCGCTATTGTCAGCAACTCTGCTCTGAGCCGGGGCGCTCTGTGGTGGCAACAGTGTCCGACTTTGAAGAGGGAGGTTCGATGCAGGCCTTGCTGGCCCAGGCCCAGGGGATGATAGACAGTGGCATCAAGATGTTGGGGATGACCGCCATGAATCACGATGCCGAGCCTTTCTACAGTACTTTTAGCACCGACAACCTGCAGCGCCTGGGGATGGAGATAGGTTCACTCAGCCCGGATAACTTTGCCGAATGGCTGGCGCTGACTATGGGGCTACGCCGATGAATGAAACCATACTCACCAGCCTAGGCAGTGCAGGTTTGGTGCGCCGGGCCCGCAAGGCGTTGGAGAAAAGTCAGCCGCAGATGCAGGATTATGGCTTTGAGTTTGAAGGGCAAAAGGGGCTGCTGGATTGGGATAACCCGCTCGCCAGTCGCTGCGATTGCGGCGCCTCCGGCCTGTGTAAACACATAGTGGCTGCGGCGCTTTATCTGCTGGAGCGGCCCGCATCCCCTGAAACTTGCACCGAAGAGCCGCCCCGGGTGGAACTCCATCTGGCCGAGCTTTTGAATGATGCCGGCAAGACTCAGGTTCGCCGCCTGTATCAGCAGAGTCAGCGCCGCTGGGCGGCGGATATTAAGCTTGCACAAGGCACAGTCTGCGTCGAACTGGAGGGGCAGCAACTGTATTTTCGGTGCGTACAGGGGCTGCAGGATATTATCTGCACCGAAGAGGCGCAGCGTTATGCGCTGCTCGCCGTCTGGCTCTATTGCCAAGAACAGGTCATCGCCTTTGAATGGCCGCAATGGCTGCTCGATGAGCAGGCGCAGTTGCAGTATCTGGGGCAGCAGAGCCGCGATCAGTTAAAGAGCCGTTGCCTTAAGTTGCTGGAGCAGATGACTGAGCTCGGCATCGAGAGGTTGCGACCCTCGTCCCTGGTAGAGCTGGAACTCCTGCTGGTGCCCATGGACAGGCAAAATCTGCCACTGACCGCTTTGAAACAGCTGCATGGCACGCTGGAAAAATATGTCTCGGGCCAAGGCGTCAGGGATAGAAAATTGCTGCTCAGCTGTCTGGCCCGCTCCTTGGCGGCTCTGGAAGGCAGCCAGCCACAGACGCAAAGACCCTATCAACAAGCGCCAGAGCAGGTGCTGGGGCTGGGCGCTTTTCCCTGGCAAAGCGAAGGGGGCGCCCATGGTGTGACTCAGGTATTGCAGGATGAGCAGGGGCGTTTTATCACCCTGGCCGAGAGCCGCCCCAAAGCCGGGCAGCGGCTGGATTATGCCAGCGTATTTCGCGGTCTGCCCATGCTGGCAGGCGCGCCGTCGGCCCTGGGTTGGCAGGGTAAGACCCAAACCCTGGCTCAGGCCGAACTCAATGCCTGGGGGCGCCTGCGGCGTTTGCAGGATACCCGGGTCTACCCAGCGACCAAGCCGCTGGAGCCCGTGAGTCTCTCTGTTGCCAGCGAGATAGACTGGCAACAGGAGTACCTGTGTTTTCGGCCGAGCGGTCTCTACCTGAGTGGTTTCAATCAGGCCAGTCAGTGTATGGAACTGCACTATTGGGACAGGGAACAGGCGCTGCTGAGTTTCTCACTGCCTTACAACAAGTTGAGTCAAAGAGCCGTGACCAATCTGGAGTTGCTGGGCGAGCGGGTACCCGAGCTGATAGTGGCGCGCATCGAGCGCACTGCCAGCCACTTATACCTGCGACCTGTGTCCCTGCTGCTGGATAACTGGTTCAGCCTCTTTTTCGATACCTTGCCCCAATCCGGCGACCAGCAACTACTCGCGCAGGCGCTGGCCGAGCCGTCAGCACCCCAGGCGCCGCAACCGCGCCTTGGCCTGATGCAGCAAACCCTGCATGGGGTGCTGGATGAGCTGGCCGATGGTCTGCCGGCACCAAGGCCAACATTGGCGCAAAGGGCCGAGCGTCTCGGGCTGATGACGCTGAGTCACAACCTCAAGGGAGCTAAAGCGCGGGACTATCTGCGCGCCGCCTATTGTGCCGAGAAAATGCTCGCTATGTGCCTGATCAAGCCGGCGCATTATCCGGAGGGCTGCGATGAATCTAAAAAAAGCCCCGCAGCAGGGGCGGGGCAAGAGTTTGGGAGTTGCTAATTATTGTTATGGTGAGGAATTCGCCCTCAGCTAGCTTTGATTAGAAGTTGAACGCGAGTCCTATCATATAGTGGTCGTGCTCAAACTCCTGATAGCTGGCTTCCAGCAGTAGATCCAGCTGTGACAACAGGGGATAGCTGTAGCGCAGCGCCAAATCGTAGGCGCTGTCTTGCAGTTCCCCTTTATCTTCAAAGCCCATTGTTTCGGCATCGAAGTAATAGCCGCCATGGATAACCAGCTCGCCATACTGCGCCAGCGGCAGCGCATAGTTGGCCTCGCTGTACCAGGTTTCAAAGTCCTGATCATAGTTGAGCGCCAAGTTTAAGCTGTTGTAATCCATGGATAGGGCATATTCGAGATTGGAGTGACTGTCGCCATAGGTGTAACGCATGGCATTGAAGCCAAAGCCCAACTCGTCGCTGACCGTCAGGTAGTAACCTGCGTAGTAGTCGATTTCATAATCCTTCTCTATCCCCTCATCACCTTGATACCTATAGGTTTCAAAGGAGATTCCGGCATAGAAACCTGTCTCATGCTCCAACATGATATCGGCCTGCAGTGAGGGTTTGTCATCGCTGATGGTCAGGCCACGCCACAGATAGTTGCTCAGCCCCATGATCACTCCTGAGGTCTGAAAGGCGCTTTCCTGGGCCTGCGCGTATTGCATGCTGCCAAGGCCGCACAGCAGTAAACTGATTATCATCTTATGTTTCATGTTCGGCTCCTGGGCTCAGTGTTTGGGTAAACGTTCTTTAGGGACTATCCATTGGCTTTCGGAGACGGGATCTGTCTCTCCCAAGCGCAAATCGCTTTCTTTGAGGAAGATATCCTCATCAGTGTTGTGGCAGTTTTCACACATGCGCCCACTTTCGCGTGCCTGCTTGGTGGCCAGAGGGTTCTTGGCGGTAAAGTGAGTAGAAAAGGGCACCCAATAGGATTTGGTGGCCGGATCTTTGAGATCCACCTTGACCCCGGCATCGATACTGATCCCGGCCGAATGGCTCAGCGGGATCAGCTTGCTGTTTTTATCATTGGCTATGCTTAGCCCCAGCTTGATGTTCTGCTCCGGAGTCTCGGCTGTTTTTAGACTCTGCCAGTTGCCCACAGACAAGGTGTCGTCCTGGTGGCAACCGAAGCAGTTGCTGTAGGGCTGGGTGTGGCAGGCGGTACACTTCAGCTTGGCATTGTGATCTATGGGAGATGCCTTGCCGCTCAGAAGTTCGGTGTGATCGGCGACTTTATCCTGGTGGCAGTCTTCACATTTCACCACGATAATGTCGCGTTTTTGAGTCTGCTCATAGGGGCCGGTCTTGTTGCTGTTCGGGCCTTCGCTGTAGAGTCTGCCTTCGGGGATCTGCTTGATGTCCCGACCGTGGAATTCCTGCTGGGCACTGTGACAGTCGATACAGCTCATATCGTGCTTGGTGACGTGCACATCTTGCTCTTTGTGCTGCTCGGCATTTTCATAGTGGCAGGTTTCACAGGTTTTGACCGGATCCGGAGTCGCGACAAAGGCGTGCTTGTTCAAAAGGCCGCCACCGGCGAAGTCGGGAGCACTGACATGGCACTGGCCACAGGTTGCGTGACAACTGGCGCAGCCTTCTTCGCCGTTATGCATCTGTTCAAATAACTGGGCCCGCTCTGGAGTCTGCTGCAACCTTTCCATCAAGCCTTTGGCGACACCATTGACTGTGAAATGCAGTGAGTGACGGAAGTTGGTGATCATCTCCTCGCCATGGCAATCGCCACAGACACTGCCACCATCGGCACTGGGATCGGCCAGAACGCTTGGGTGCCAGGTTCTGTCCCCGGGCTTGTCGACCTTGCTGTGGCAGTCACGGCAACCGAGTTCGGCATGGCTGCCCATATCTGTTTGGCTTACCAGGAGTTGCAGTGATTGTTGCTCGACGGAGAGCGACTCTTTTTCCAGCTGATGCTGCTTTATCAGCGCCTGTAACTTGGCTTGATCACTGTGACAATTCAGGCAGCTGTCTGCCGCTTGAACCCCTTGCCCCAGCAGACAAAGGAGCGCAGCCAGCCCTGCCGAATATGTGGCCATATTCAGTATTCTTGGTTTCATCTTGTTATCCCTTAGGTAATAGCTCCCCCTGACAAGAGCGGACTCTTGCCATTTTTCATTCCGGGAGACTTTTTGTTATGAGTTGGGTTTTCCTGGGAAGGTGCGAACAAGCCTCATGTGTGCTCTGCGTCGGCTTACAGGCCTGGATGCAAGGCGTGGTTCGCAGCAAATGGCCCTAGTCCTTTGCAAGAAGCACAACACAGCAGGCAGGTCCGTAAGCCACGCCCTTCGGGGCTTTCACAGCAATCGGCTTTCTGCGTTATCCGACTTTGACAGGCCCCGGCATGCCTTCAGTCAGATGCCTTGAATGCCAGCTGCTGTGCAAGTCAGAGTGCCACGAGGACTTATTTGCACCTTCCCCTATTCCATTCGCTTTTCAGTTCTCTGACCAATACCTCCTTAAGCCAGTCTCTGGCCTGTGATTTATTTAGATCACTGACCACGACATAATGGCCTATATCTCTGTTGGTGTTTATTTCGCTCAATAGGGTCTGGCTTATTTCGAGGGGCAGTTTTCTATAAATAAGATTGGGAAAACCGGCAACATAATCTGTGGTAAAGAGATTGCAGGAGATGGAGTAGTAAGGCATGTCCAGCAATACGCTGGCGAGGCTGGCCAGACTCCCCGTAGAGCCGGCGATGACACACTCCTGGTTGCGCCGTCTGGCTGCAGAGACAATTAAAGGCTCGGGCAAGTCGCAGAAATTATCCATCTCATAATAGGGATATTTGAACAGGTCTTCTAAAGTCACCTGCACGTTATCCTGTAAGAAAGGATGTTTACGGTTGCCCAATAAATATAGGTTTCTCACTTCGGCAAATAGATTGCCCTGTAAATGGGCGCCGGTATAGCTTTCTGACATCACGGCAATATCTATATTGCCGTTTTCCAGTTCTGTGGTGTATTCGTGGGACAGAATTCGAATATCAAAACTCATATCAGGTGCGAAAGGGCGCACCTTATTATTGAGTATTTTGTGAATAATGGGGCTGAAGTCATCATAGACGGAAATAACAAAGTGCTCCCGTGACTTGGCCGGTTGATACTCGGTGAACTGATTCTCCAATTCCTGATAGCGCTGACACAGGTCCTGAACCATGGGCAGCAACTGGCTTGCCTTATGGGTGGGAATAAAACCACTGGCACGGCGGATATACAAGGTGTCATCAAAAATTTCCCTGAGCTGCTTGAGGTGCCTGCTGATGGCGGAATTGCTTATCCTCAAAGCATGGGCGGCATTTTGACAATTTCTGTGCTCATCTATGGCGATCAGCACCTGCATTAATTCATAGTCCAGTCGTTTTATATCTTTCATAGCTGGTTAAATGCTTCTAAGGTATGCCCGCATCATGGGGGCTAGCCCAGCCCTGGACAGTGAACTGAGTCACATCTGACTTGAGTGAATTAACCAAAATGTTACATGGCGCCCAATGTTGCCGAATCGAAAAAAGCGAATCCCGAAAGCGGAAAATGTCCATTGTGAACATCTGCGTCAGGGCACAGCTTCAGTGCTGAAGGCGCCACACAAGAGTGAGCTGTGACTTAAATCAGCCAAGGTGGACAAATGTCCTTAACTTGAGCTTTGCCATCTGCTTACATGGGCGCAAAACACAATAATGCAAGGAATAGATGATGGATATTGCCGCTTGGTTTGATATCAACAATACCCTGGTGAACATTCCCATTGGCAGTGGCTATGCCATGTCATGGATTGAAGCCGTGGGCACAGTATTTGGTTTGCTCTGTATCTGGTTCGCCAGCCAGGAAAAAACGATTAACTATCTGTTTGGATTGGTTAATGTAACTCTGTTTGCGATTATTTTTTATCAAATACAGCTCTACGGCATCTTGCTGCTGCAGCTGTTTTTCTTCTGCGCCAATCTCTATGGCTGGTATGCCTGGACCCGGCCGGATCAGCAAACCGGCGACACCCTCAAGGTGCGTTGGCTGTCGAAGCAGAAACTGGCCTTTACCGCGGCGGTTTCAGTGCTGGGCATCGGCCTGATGACTGTCTATATCGACCCGGTATTTGCTCTCTTTGCCCAGGTCAGTGTCGATACGCTCAACCTGTTTGGTGCCGGGCTGGCCCAGCCTGTGCTGGAGCCGGATGCTTTCCCCTTCTGGGATTCAGTGATGACAGTGCTGTCTGTGGTGGCGCAAATTCTGATGACCCGAAAATATGTCGAGAACTGGATCCTCTGGGTACTTATCAATGTGGTCAGCGTCGGCATCTATGCCGCCCAGGGGGTTTATGCCCTGTCGATTGAATACATTATCCTGCTGTTTATTGCCGCCAACGGCACCCGTCAGTGGATGCGTACCGCCAAAGACAATGGCAGCCGTCCGGCGGAGGCTTGCTGATGAGTGCCGATAAACAGCCGCATATCTGTCTGTCTCCGGCGCAGGTGAGTGAGCAGGTGATCCTCTGCGGTGAACCACAAAGGGTCAATCGGATTGCCGCGCTGTTGGACGATGGCCGGTTGCTGGCAGAGAACCGCGAGTTTCGCAGCATGGGCGGATTTTACCAAGGCGTGGCTGTCACTGTTTGCAGTACAGGGATAGGCGCACCATCGGCGATTATCGCCCTGGAAGAGTTGTATCAGTGTGGCGCCCGCCGTGTCATTAGGGTCGGCTCCGCCGGCGCGCTGCAACCGCAGATAGCCTTGGGCGAATTGATTCTGGCGGAGGCCGCGGTGCGCGATGACGGTGGCTCCGGCTGTTATGCGCCGCCCGGCTATCCGGCGCTGGCGAGTCGGCAGCTTATCAATGCCATGGCGGCCTATTTGCAGCGCCGGGATTGCCGCTTCCACTCCGGTATAGTGCGTTCACACGACAGTTTTTACCGGGATGATGAGCTGGAGATTTGCCGTCATTGGCATCGACTCGGAGTCTTGGGGGCTGACATGGAAACAGCCGCGCTGCTGACGCTTGGCCGCCTGAGAGGCCTGGAAGTGGCTGCGGTGCTCAATAATGTGGTCTTGTATGGTGAAGATGTGCAACAGGGCATCAACCAGTATGTCGACGCCGATAGCGCCATGATGCAGGGGGAAAAGTTGGCGTCTTTGGCGGCGCTGGAGGCGCTCTGCTGTTGAAGTTTGTGCCCGTAAGGCTGATGGGCTAGCATGAGCCATCATCTTTACGGGATCTTGTTGTTATGCAGCTGCAACCATACAGCACCGGGCGTTTCAGTGCGCATCTAAAGCAGTCTCACCAGGCGTTTTGCGACGCCATGCTCGAGTGCTGCGGCCAGAGCCAATTGCTGCAGGTCGGTGAAGATCTCTTGTCTCAGGGGCGGGAGTTGACCCATATGTGCCTGGTGCCCGAAGGCCGGGTGTCGATGAATATCTGCGCCGTCAACGGTCGCAGGTTTCAATTGGGGGAGCTGGATTGCGACTGGCACCTTTTCGGTGAGATGGAGTTCTTTACCGCCACCAGTTGTCAGTGGAGTGTGGTGGCCGAAGAGCCGATGGAAATCCGCCAGTTATGCCTGAAGAAAGTCAGGCATATGCTGCTGCAACAACCCGAATTTACCCTCTTTTTTGCCAGCGCCCTGGCCTGGGATTATCAGGATTCGCTGGACATTTACACCAATAGGCTCTTGCACCCCATCAGCTATAACATCGCTTTCGATCTGCTCAGGCGTCAACACGAAGAGGTGATGCTGGGTTCCTGTGGCAGCCCGGATCAGGAGGCGGAGCGATTCGGCACCTCTGGCCGGGTCTATCGCAGGGCGGTAAAAGAGCTTATCGACAAGGGCCTGGTCATAAAACAGGGCGCCTTGCTGAAAATTGCCAATCTGCAGGCATTGCAGGATTTTGTCGATAAGGCTTAATAGCCAACTCATTGATCTGATATTTAATTCAGCCAGCGGACAGGCGCGGGGTTTTAGACTAGGCTCAGGCATCCGCGAGTAGATTCAGCGAGAAGATTAAGGAGCAAAAATGAGTTTCGGGACAGTTTCACAGACAGGGCTTTTACTGGCGTTGGTCGCCGCGGCGACGCTCAGTGGCTGCGGGCAGCAGACACTGGATAACAGCCAGGATGTTGCCGCCGCATTGGCTACAGGTGGTGGTTCAACCTCGCCCCAGGCAACAGAGCGGGAACTGCCGACATTTGATTGCAACGCCTTGGGCGAGCGGGCTTCCAGCATAGAGATGCTTATTTGTCAGGAGCCAGAGCTTGCCAAGCTGGATCAGCAGCTGGCCGAAGTTTATGCCAAGGCCAGTGACAAGGCGGTCAATGAACAGCCACCCCTGCTCAAGGCCGAGCAGCGCGGCTGGATCAAGGGCCGCAACGAATGTTGGAAGAGTGAAGACAAGCTGCAATGTACCAAGGATTCATATCAAAGGCGGATAGTAGAACTGCAGGCCCGTTATCATTTGGTGGCGTCTAGCGGCCCGGTATTCTTTGCCTGTGACGGCAACCCGGCCAATGAGTTGGTGACCACTTTCTTCGAGACAGAGCCGGCAACCATGATTGCCGAGCGCGGCGACAGAAGCATTTTGATGTTCAGTGTGCCAAGCGGCAGCGGCGCCAAGTATCAGGGCGGTGACTACAGCTTCTGGGAGCATCAGGGCGAGGCCAGGGTGACCTGGGGTTATGGCGCCGAGGAGATGCTTTGCAAGCCCACAACCCAAGACGATAAGTAAACCACAGACCCAAAAAAGCCCGCAATCGCGGGCGTTTTACTGCAAGTGACCTTCTAATCCAACAGTACTTTTACGACTACCTTGCGGACAGCAACGGCTTTGGCCAGCGTACCCGGCATATGCATGTCTCCGGGGAAGAAGATGGCAAACATGCCGGCCTTCAAAGGGATAAATGCCGCGGCTTCGCGGTTGGATTGATAATCAAACTCGGCATAGTCGTGCGCCTCATGATAGGGGCGACTGGGCGTTTGGGCTCCCAGCGGCAGGTAGCCAAACTCCTCTTCACCACTGACCACATACTGCACGTCCAGATAGCGTCTATGTACCTCGAATGGCTCGGTTTCTCTGGGCTTGGTGTGGTAATCGTTGACTATGGCAAACAGCTTTTTACCATCCAGTTCATAGCTGCCGGGGGCCAGTTGGCTGAAGTCTGTTGCGGCCAGATAATCCAGGGCTGCCTGAATACGTGGGCCCAGCACTCGGTAATGGCCACGGTTGGCCAGAGTATCCACTATCATTTTGTATCTTCTGGGGAAAGGGGTTGGCTCAGTATAATAGCATTCCTGCTGGAAGTTTGATCTCTTTGAGAAGCAGCAGGCGCCTGACAGGCACTTGAGTTGCCAAGCGGCCGATATCAGGGGGGATCAGCGCCAAAAAGCACAAAGGCCGGCGATATCGCCGGCCCTATGTTTCCCTGCAAATATGTTTCCCTGCAAATGTGTTTTCCGGTAAATCAGTAGCTGTATCTGGCTTCGAGGAAGTAGTAACCGCCGTTGAAACCAAAAGGTGTGTTGGTCAAGGGGTAGACGAAGATCCCGTTGAAGTTGTTGTCGTCCGGGCGTTTTTCCGGATAGGTATCGAACAGGTTCTGCACCCCGGCGGTGAAGCTCAGGTTATCTGTGGCCGCATAGGTCAGTGACAGATCCACGGTGAACTTACCGTCGTACTCCACGTCTTCACGTGAGTAACCTATGGTGTAGGGGCCAAAGTAACTCAGGCGCAGGTTGGTCTTGAAGTCGCCCAGGCTGTGGGTCAGCCCCAGGTTACCTGTGTTCTTCGGATTGGCCTTGGTCATCCGGGTCTGCTCTATACGGTCAAACAGCTGATCTTCCAGGCCATCCAGAAGGTTTGGCAGATGGATATCGCGGATTTCCGTATCGTTATAGGCATAGGCCAGGCTCGCGCGCAGATCGCCGTAGCTGCCGAGATCAAAGTCCTGGGTCACCACCAGATCTACACCTCGGGTGCGGCTATCTACGGCATTGATAAAGAAGCGTGCCGACTCGGCGTTGGTACCGGCCAGTGCATCTGCCACCACCTGGGAATCGGCCGGTGTCAGTGAGCTGGAGAGCACGATTCTGTCATCTATGCTGATCTGATAGGCATCCAGAGTCACCGCCAGACCGGAATCATTGGTGTATACCAATCCCAGGCTGAAGGACTCTGACAACTCGGGTTGCAGCTTGCCTACCTGCAGCGCCTGGGTCACGGAAGACAGGTTGTTGAAGGTGCCCGACTCGGTCGGTACCAGCTGGCCTGTCACGGGATCCGGGTTGAACAGGGTCGAGATATTGGTGAAGTACAACTGCTGCACGCTGGGTGCGCGAAAGCCTGTGTTGGCAGTGGCTCTGAGTGCCAGGTTGTCGGTCAGATCGTATCTGGCGGCCAGCTTCCAACTGGTGTTGTCACCAAAGTCGGAATAGTCTTCATAGCGCACCGCGGCGGCCCAGTAGAAGTCGTCGGTCAGTTGGTTTTCCACCTCGAGATAGACACCTATGTTGTCTCTATCCTCATCTACCGCCGATTCTGGGGTAAAGCCGCCAAAGCCTTGGCTGCCGCCGGCCTTGTTCTGATAACCGCCATTGATATAAGAGGCTTGCTCTCCGGCTTCCACCTGATAAGCGTTCTGGCGCCAGGCTGTGCCTACAGCGACCAGGAGCTCTGAGTCATTGTAAAAGTCGAAGTAACGTGAGGCATCCAGAGTCAGGTTCCACTCTTCGGTGGACAGGGTACCTGCGTCGAATTCGGTTTGGCTGTCGGGGCCCAAAGAGGCGTTGAGTGTGTTCTCAACCCGGTACTTAAAGCGGTTCTTGCCGTATCCGGCCGAGGCATCCAACTGCCACTCGCCCAGGTTAAATTCATAACCCAGCAGCAGAGACTGATCTGTGATCTTGGGCGTTATCTGCGGCAGGAAACCATCGGGATAGATTTCGGCAACATTGCGGCTATCCAGTGGACGGCGGAAGAAGGCGCCGGAGCGGGTCTCGCGCTGGCTCAAGCCACCGAAGGCGTACAGTTTGCTGTCATTGGCAAACTCCTGAGCGGCATTGAGAAACAACCCCAGGTTGTCATATTCGGCGTCACCCACATGGTGATTCTTGCGGTTAACGGTTTCTTCGCGGGGATCCGGGCTGCCATCGGCCAGAAGAGGATATTGCTGACGCGGATCCAAACCGGCGCGATCGGTGCTGTTCTTGTGATGTGCTTCCAGCGACAGATTCACAAAGCCAGTGTCACCTATGCTGAGGCCGTGGTTGAGGCCGACACGCCATTGCTCGCCATCACCCTGATAGGTTTGACCGGCTTGGGCCGATACCATGCCACCTTCACTGTTGTCTTTGAGTACTACGTTGATCACCCCGGCGATGGCGTCAGAGCCATACTGTGCCGAAGCGCCATCACGGAGAATTTCGATGCGTTTGATGGCCGTCATAGGGATGGCGTTCAAGTCGACGTTGGACGAGCCCTTGCCCACAGTCCCTGATAGGTGGACCAGTGCCGAGCCATGACGGCGTTTACCATTAACCAGCACCAGGGTATGGTCCGGTGACAGGCCGCGCAGACTGGCTGGACGCACGGCATCTGAGCCATCGGTGACCGAGGAGAAGGGGAAGCTGTAGCTAGGTGCGGCAAACTGCAGCGCCTTGGCGGTTTCCGTCATGCCAGTGGCTTCAAGTTGTTCGGCCGTAATGATATCGACCGGTGCCACGCTGTCGGTGGCGGTCCGCAGGGCGATACGTGAACCTATGACGGAGATGGTTTCGATACTGGGCTGCTCTTCGGCAGCAAAGACGGCAGGAACAGTCAGTTGACTCGCCACTGCCAGTGAAATAAGAGCTAAGCGCATACGACCTCTTGAATGATTCAAAACTGCATTTTTATTGCGCAGATAGTAGCATTGTTACAATTGATGCATTTAGACGTAAAAGTGATAACTCAGAGCGCAGCGTTCTAGAAACATTTAGTTTTTTGGATAGAAACCTTTCCCTGACCTTGGCTATCCGGGGTTTTGGCTGTTTGGGTTATATAAGGGAAATATTGGGTTTGTTTGGGGTTTAATTGACTGTTTTGCTTTTATTTATATAGTGGTTTTTGAGTTAACAGCCTATTTATGACTATCTAGACTTTCAAAGCTGTCTTACGAGCGTTTGAACTTGAGTCGTCCCGGCCGTTTTTCGGAGCAGCCGGGAGGAGAGGGGGAACACTCTGGCAGTGCAAAAGCCAGGCACTCTTGAGTCAAACTTGGCTGCCGTGCAAGGCTGCGGTATCTTGCCTGTGACTTTTGCGGCTCAGGGAGTGACTTTTTGGCTAACTTGCGATTTCTTGCCGGTACAGATGCCTATCAGACATTGATGGAACAGGGATTAAAGCCTGAGAATTTTACTCAACTATTGGCGGCGTCCGGTGGTCCCAAATGGCTGGGGATTGCCGGGCTCGACAAATACCTGTTTGGCGAGTTTTTCAAACAGAGGCAGACACCGCTTTACACTCTTGGCGCTTCATCCGGCGCCTGGCGTTTGGCCTGTCTGGCTCAGGCAGATCCGCTGGCGGCTTATCAAAGGTTGGAACAACTTTACATAGACCAGCGCTATGAAACCCGTCCGAGCCGGGAAGAGGTCAGCCGCCAGGTCCGCGGTATAGTCCGCGGGATTTTAGGCTCAAGCGGCACCGAAGAGATCCTCAAACAGCCGCATATTCGCAGTCACATAGTGGTGTGCCGCGCCCGTCACTTGAACCGGGTCGGCAGCAAGTTGGCGCTGGCGGCAGGCCTGGGCGCTACCGCCATGACCAACCTTGTCAGTCGCCGCACCTTGGGGTGGCACTTTGAGCGTCTGGTATTTGCCTCTGCCATAGAGGATTCCCCCTTCGCTCAGTTGAAAGATCTCCCGGGAGACAGCGCCTTGCTCAGTAGTGACAATATTGAAGCCGTATTGCTGGCTACAGGTTCTATTCCACTGCTGCTGTCACCGGTAACCGAAATCAGCGGTGTGACCAGCGGGCACTTCTATGATGGCGGCATCACTGATTACCACTTCGACCTGCCGCTGTCACGGGCGCCGGGGTTGACCCTGTATCCGCATTTTTATCCCCATATGGCGCCGGGATGGTTCGATAAATCCTTGCCATGGCGCCGGGCCAAGCGCCGTTATCATAATGCTTTGGTGTTGGCTCCCACCGAGGAGTTTGTCGCTTCGTTGCCCTATGGCAAAATTCCGGATCGCAAGGACTTTGAAACCTTGGATAGTGCCAGTCGAATTCAATATTGGCGCCGCGCCGCCGATATCAGTAACAGATTGGCTGATGAATTTGCCGAGGTATTTCTCGGTGGCAGGATAGCCCAAAGGCTGGAGCCTCTGTAAGCAAGCTTGCAACAAAACCCACTCAACGCCTGTCTAATTCATTAGCAGACCTAAGGACTAGCCCAAATTGCCAATGGATGAAATTTCAGCAACTGCTAGACTTTAAAGCGAATGTTGAACCTCAGGTTCGCTTTCGGTTACTCACTCCCCGAGGGGAAGGAGGTTGCTATGCATACACAGGAAATGGCGTTACTGACCTATGATGCCTTGTTGTTGCCAGGTGGACGGCTTGAGATCAGGATCCTTGACCCCATCACCCTGAGCATGGTGGCCGATGTCCTGAAGGGGAAATATCCGCTGGCTTTCGGAATGCGTAACAGCGTTGCCATGCCGCCCAGTTTCCCCATTGCCACTCGCTGTGAGCTCATCGACTTCAATCAGTTGGAAGATGACTCGCTGAGTATCACCCTGGAAGGCAAGCAAAGGGTCAAAGTCCTGTCCGCCAAACAGGAAAAAGATGGCCGCTGGCTGGCCGAGGTAATGGATTGTCCCAACTGGGCCGAGGAGCCTATTCGGGGCGAGTTCACCCTTATCAGTGCAGCGCTGGAGCAGTTTTATGAGGTCAACCCGGACTTGCGCGGGCTCTACTCATCAGAAGTGCATCTGGATGATGCCGCTTGGGTTAGCCAGCGTTGGTTGGAAGTTTTGCCCTTATACAACAAGGACAAACAGCTGTTGTTGAATCAACCTGATTGCCACAAGACCATGGACTTTGTGCTCAAGTTGATTAAGTCCCATGTTCAGCAGCAGCTTTGAGTGTACTTGCCTCGAATAATCTGGGGCAGATAGAGTAGAATGGCGGCCCTGAGTCGCCATTTTTTATTTTGCCGGAAGAGTTATGAGCCAAACAGACAGAGCCGCACAGCCCTCCTATGTTGTCTTGCCAAGGGATGTGACCGACAAAGCCACTGTTTTGGCCTTTCTTATCGACCATTTCAGCCGCATCGATGCCGATGTCTGGCGTGAGCGGGTCGCTGCCGGCAAGGTACACTGGCAAAATGGTGAGACTATCCAGGCTGATACTCCTTATCGGCCTACCGCCAGGGTCTACTATTACCGTGAAGTCCCCAAAGAAACCCGGATCCCTTTTGAAGAGCGGATCCTGTTTCAGGACGAGCACAGCATTCTGGTGTTCAAACCGCACTTTTTGCCTGTGACTCCCAGCGGTAACTATGTCAACGAGTGCCTGGTGCATAGGTTAAGGCGCCGCACCGGGATAGAAACCATAGCGCCGGCGCACAGGCTGGACAGAGAAACGGCCGGAGTCATGCTGATGTCCACCGATCCCGAAACTCGGCATGCCTATCATGCTTTGTTCCGTGAAGGCCAGATACGTAAGGACTACCAGGCGCTGGCGCGGCTGACACCTGAGCTTCAGGCGGGATTGGCAACTGGCGAACTTAGCCTGCCGCTGCACTGGACAGTGAAAAATCGCCTCATCAAGGGCGAGCCCAGTTTTATCATGCGCTTGGCAGAGGGTGAGGCCAACAGTCACTCGGAAATCAGTCTCATCGCCGTTAATGGCGATATGGGGCTGTTCAGTCTGAGTCCAATTACCGGCAAGACTCACCAACTCAGGCTGCATATGCAGAGTCTTGGAATGCCACTGCTGAACGACAGGTTTTACCCCGAACTGCAACCCAGGAGCGAAGATAATTTCAATAAGCCCCTCAAGCTGATGGCTTGTCGCTTGCGCTTTATCGATCCCATCAGTGGCAAACACCAGGATATAAAAGTGGATGGTTTTGAAACTGAATTGATTGATACAGTTTGATACTTTTGGAAATAAAAAGAAGGATATTGTTTAGGGGTAATTAAGTATATTTCATAGTTTTATTTTAAATATAATTAATTATGAGTTGATCTGAATAATAAAGTGGCAGGCTCTCTTTTTTCGTCAAAATATTGGCGGTTTTGTTTTTTTTGGTTATATAATCTCCACCGCTTAAAAATAGATTCTAATTGATTCGTACAAACTTCGCCAAGGATGTTTTCATCTTTCATTGGCGGGCTTGTCGTTGCCGAGATTTATATGTCCATTACCAGAGCCGATATCAGTGTTGAGGCACAGGCCATCCCCTGTTGGATTGGCTTTCGAAATTCAGAAAGTTATAGCACTGATTTTGAAGTGTTTAATGATGTTAGTGACTTCTTGGCTGCTGGTCTTGATTATGAAGTCATCTGCCTGAACCTGCCGGCTGAAGCTCAGGACCAAGCGCTGATTCAGCTGAGATGCCAGCCATCAAGCTTTATGGCCATGATCAAAGTGATAACGCCAAGCCCTCTCTCTGAATATCTGGCCAATGGTTTATTTCAGCCTGACTTCAAACAAGAGTTGGAAAATTATTGGCAAAGAAAGAGCTTAATTAAATTACCCAGCCAGGATGATGTCAGTTATCGGCTGTTGAGTTTTATGTGGTTATTTCCTGAATATCGTTTACAACCTGTGGCTACGCCGGAAAAGCCACATCTTTATGAGTATCCACTGCTGCAGCTATTGACGGGGTCAGCAAAGGCAAGCCAACTGCTGTTGGATAAATTATTGAACCGGCATTGGCTGGCACCCACCAAGCTGAAGGACAGAGTCAGGCTATGCTGCAAGTGCCACTCAGGGCACCTCAACTATATCGATCTTTGTCCCCAGTGCCGCAGCATAGAAATTGATATGCAGACCAGTTTGCACTGTTTTAACTGTGGTCATGTGGATAGTCAGCAAGCCTTCAGTCGCAGTGGCGGACTCAGTTGCCCCAACTGTTTGCAGCGGCTGCGGCATATAGGTGTCGACTATGACAGACCAATAGAAAACCAACACTGCAATAGCTGTAATAGCCTGTTTTTGGAGGCCAAGGTCGAGGCAGTTTGTCTGCACTGTGGTCATGGACATCAACCGGACGAGCTGACTATACGTCGCATCTCTGACTTTGAACTGGCGGAGCAGGGAAGGGAACTGGTGCGCCATGGCGTTCAACAGCAACTGTTTGCCGCGCTTGGCGAACAGATGAGTCGGGCTCACTTCCTCTGGTTACTGCAGTGGCACAATCAGTTGGCACTGCGTCATGGTCATGAACATCTGCTGTTGGTATTGGATCTGGAGGCATTGGCGCCGGATCTGGTCGGCAGCGGAGAAGCCCGCGCCCTGACTCTGCTCGATGCACTCAAGCAGCGCTTGTTGAGCCTGGTTCGGGTGACCGATGCCTGCAGCAGCCATGATGACCAAGGCGTCTTGTTACTATTGCCTTACACTGGCGAGTCACAGTTACCGGCATTGAAGCAAAAACTACAGAGGCTCAATGACAGCGTGCCAGAGGGAGAGTTGAGGTTAAGACTCAAGGCGGTTAGCCTGCCGGATCAACAACTTGGTGCCGAAGTTGAATCCTGGTTGACCAGCCGTCTGCAGCAGGCCGAGGTATTGGACGGTGAGTGAGTTCAATACCCTGGCTTTTATGAGCCTGGATATTTGGCACAACCTGGCGACAGACGTCAGCCTGTTTCTCTGGCTGGTGCCGATGATTTTTCTCTACGAAATGCCATTGATGCTGATAGTGGTCTCAGGCGTCATCGGCTGGCATTGGCAAACGTTCCGCCGCCCCAAGGTTGAGAAGGCTTATCGACCCAAGGTCAGTTGCATCATTACTTGCTATGCCGAGAAAGAAGCGGTGCGGCAAACCATAGCCACCTTGGCCGAACAGGACTACCCGGGGGAGATGGAGATTATTGCCGTGGTTGACGGCGCGGTGCAAAACGCCGAAACCTTCGAGGTCGCCAAGGCAGCAGCGGCACAATGCCGCTGCCCGGGGCGGGAGATTATCGTGCTGCCCAAGTGGCAACGTGGTGGCCGGGTTTCGACTCTGAATGCCGGTTTGGCCAGGGCCAGCGGCGAGCTGGTAATGAATGCCGATGCCGACACTTCGTTCGACAATGATATGGTTTCCCAAATCGTGCCGCTGTTCGCCGATCCCAACGTGCCGGCAGTCGGTGGCTCTTTGCGGGTGCGCAATGTCGATGATTCGCTGTGGACCCGGATGCAGGCGATTGAATATTTGATCTCCATGCAAGGCGGCAAGACCGGTCTTGGGCATTGGAATCTGCTCAACAATATCTCAGGAGCATTCGGCGCTTTTCGCCGTGACTTGCTGGTCAAAATCGGCGGCTGGGATACCCATACCGCCGAGGATCTGGATCTGACGCTGAGATTCAAACAGTACTTCGGCCGTCATCCCAATTGGCGCATTCCCTTTGCCACGCTGGCCATAGGGCATACCGATGCCCCCATGGATCTCAAGACGCTTGTCTGGCAAAGATTACGTTGGGATGGCGACCTTTTGTTTCTCTACTTTCGCAAGCACTGGCCGGCCTTTACCCCCGGGCTTCTGGGGGGCGCCACCTTCGCCTTTACTCTGGTCTACGGCTTCTTGCAAAACGTGCTGATGCCCTTTGTCATCCTGCTCTACAGCTTAGGGATAGCACTGGCGTACCCCTGGCAGTTTTTGACAACCATTGCCCTGACCATCTACCTGGGATATTTGGGATTCTTGCTGTTCTTCTATCTGCTGGTACTGGTAGCGATTTCCGAGCGGCCACGTCAGGACCTGAAGCTGCTGCTCTGGTTGCCGCTTTATCCCTTCTACGCCTTGTTCATGCGAAGTATCTGCTTGTTTGCCTTGCTTAATGAAATGGTCAGACGCTCACATGAAGAGAGTTCCATGGCTCCCTGGTGGGTGCTGAAACGCGGGAGAAAATTTTAGTGAAAGTGACTTATCAAGCGGCTGCCAAGGCGCAACAACCCACCCGGGATCAAGGTTTAAAGGTGGACTATGCCCCGGCAAAACGGGGCGGAATGAAATGGCGTTGGTATCTGCTACTGTTGCTGGTTATCGCCCCTGTGGTCTTGCTGCTTTGGGTGTTGCTGCGCCCCAGCCTGTTTGTGCTGGCACCGGGAATACTGACCTCTGAGCCGCTGGAAATGCGGGCAATGCAGAAGGGCCGATTGCTGGAGCTTTCAGTACAACCCGGGAGTAGGGTCGATGCCGGTCAGGCGCTCGGGCGCATAGCCGATGCCGGTCTGGATGCCAGCATTGACGAGTTACAGCGCCAGTTGGCCGAGCTGACACCGCCATCGCTGGAGCAGGATCTGGCTATTCTGGGGCAACTGGAACAACGGGTGCTGGTGGCCGAGCAGGGGGTAAAGCGTCAGGATGAACTATTGTCGCAGTTCGAGTCATTTCGTAAGCAGGGGGTGGTTCCCACTGCAGATATGGCGGCGGTGATGCAGGCCCATACCAGTGCCAGAATGGCGCTGGAGCAGGCCAGGGCCGAGCTGTTGCAGCAAAGGCAGTTGCAGCAGCAGGAGCGGGAGGCGGGGGTGATAGCCCAGAGTCGCAACAGCCTGCTGCTTAAGCTTGCGGAGCTGCAGGCCAAACGCCAGCAGTTGACCATACAGGCGCCGTTTGCCGGCCGGGTAGCCGATGTTTTGGTGCAGCAGGGGGAAACCATAGCCGAGCAGCAGCCTATGCTTTGGCTGTCGGGGCGGGCACAGCCTGTGGTGGTCTGTTATCTGGCGCCCAAGTATCTCAACTATGTTGCTCAGGGACAGCAGGCCAGCGTCAAACTCCCCAATGGAACCCGGATCCGCGCCGAAATTAAAGAACCGACCGAATTGGTGGGCAAGGTGCCCAAGCAGCTGTCTGGTCCTTTCGATGGTGACAAACCGGCACTCAAGGTCACGCTTGCTTTGCATCAGAGCCTGCCTTTGGCGATTGAGGGCGTTCCGGTGGAAGTGAGTTTCGATCGTTTCTGAGAAAAAAGGCTTTCCCGACAAAAATTGGCGTGCGTGACGGGAAAGCGGGCAAAAAGTATGGCGGAGAAGTCACATTGTTCTTTGCCAAAGAGTTGCCCGGAGTGACTTGGGAGATGCTCCGGGACGGTTGCACGGTTTACTGTGGCACTTTGCTTTGGGCCAGCGCCTGATACTTAGCGGCAAAGCGCAACAGATAGTCGGCGATATCCGGGTCATCCCAGTCCAGATAGCCACGGATAAAGCCGACTAAGTTACCATTGGGATCAAACACATAAGTTGCCGGTACCACATTGGCCGGCATGATCTTCTCTATCTCTTTCTTGCTGTCTATCCAGCTGTCATCCAACTTGAGCTCATGCTTGGCCAGAAAAGGGGCCACAGCAGCCGGATCTTCATCTATCGACAGCGGCACTATCTGAATACTGCTGCCCTGCAGTTTACTGCGCAGCTTGGCCAGTGCCGGCATTTCACGCAGGCAGGGCGGGCACCAGCTGGCCCACAGATTCAGCAGCACCAAACGTCCTTGATATTCAGCCAAGGTTTTGGGATTACCCTGCAGATCGGCAAAGGTCACCTTTGCCACCTTTCTGGCGTGCTGCATTTCAACAAATTCACGCATAATCATAGGCTTGTTTGGCACAGGTTCACCTGTGTGATAAGCCTTATGCTGCATTATGCCCCCTTGGGCCGATAGCGGCAGCAACAGGGCAAGACATAGAAGCAAATAAGATCTCAAGATGGATTCTCCTGATCGTGAGGGGATTGATTGTTGCTGCGGCCGAAAAACAGCAACACGCCGGGGAGCACCAGCAGCAAGAGTACTGGCCCCAACCACAGCAGCGCCGTACCTGCGTTCAGCGTGGGTTGATAACGGATCTGCTCGCCATAGCGTTCCACCATAAAGTCGAGTATCTGTTCCCGGCTCTTGCCCTGCTGCAGCATCAGATAGATCTGCGCCTTGAGCTCGCTGGCAATGGCGGTTTCCGACTCAAACAGGTTTTGGTTGGTGGCCATGGGGCAGCGAAGTTCCTTGGAAATATCTATGCTGAGACGGGCAATATCCATGTCGGTCGCCTGGGCTTCGGCGCAACTCAAGCTGAGCCATAATCCAAGCAGCATTAGCTTAATCATGTTGAAGTCTCCCTGAGGCGGTTAATAAATCGGTTTGCAGCAGGCGTCGTCGGCTTCCGAGGGCCAGCAGGCCGCCAATGGCCATCAAACCACCGCCGAGCCAGATCCAACTCACCAGCGGCTTGATGCTGAGACGTACCAGAAACTCTTCATCACTCAGTTGGGTGCCCATGGAGACATAGAGATCGCCAAAGGCCCCGCGATAGATGGCAGCCTGGGACAGCGACATGCCGTTGGAGTTGAATTCCTGACGCTCCGGATAGAGGTAAGTAAGCAGTTGCTCATTGCGCTCAACCCGAATTACTGCCTGTTCACCGCGGTAGGCTGGCTTGTCCAGCAAACGGGTCTGCTCATAGATAAAGGTGTAGTCGCCCAGAATACTGCCTTGGCCCGGGCCCATACGCAGCAGAGAGTGCTGCTCGAAACAACTGACTCCGGTAGCACCCATGATGCTGACAAGAAGGCCGGTGTGGGCCAGCAACATGGGAATATTGCGGCGCTTACCGGCAATCTGGCCCAGCGGCAATAGATAAAGCAGCAGGGTGCAGAGCAGAAAGAGGCTCATTGCACCGCCCGCCAGTAGCCAAGGGTCGAGGCTGCCCTCGAAAAACAGCGCCAGAGCGGTTGCAGCTACAGTGACCAGCGCCAGCAGCCCCAGGCGCCTTGGCGCCATATGGGGCAGGGTGCTTAGCGCCAGGGGTAAGAGCAGCAGCGCCAACATGGGCACAAACAGAGTATTGAAGTAGGGCGCCCCTACCGACAGGCTTCCCAGGCCAAGTGCCTGATAGAAAAGCGGGTAAAGGGTACCCAGCAGGGTCGTTAGCGCCATGGTCAGCAAGATCAGGCTGCCGAGCAACAGCTGACCGTCCCGGCCAAGTGGTGCCAGCTTGCCCGGTTGCCAGTGATGGCGACATCTGAGGCCAAACAGGCTGAAACCGGCGCCTCCGTAGAGCAGCAACAGCAATAGAATGATCACCCCGCGTTCGGGATCGGCAGCAAAGGCATGCACAGACTGAATAATGCCGGAGCGCACAATAAAAGTGCCCAGCAGGCACAGGCTGAAGCCCAGCAACACCAGCGCCAGGGCCGAGAGCTGTGCCAAAGGGTTGTGGTTTTTGATCAACAGGCAGTGCAGCGCGCCTGTGGTCACCAGCCAGGGAATAAAGGCGGCATTTTCCACCGGATCCCAGAACCACCAACCACCCCAGCCCAGCTCGTTATAGGCCCACCAGGATCCGAGGGCATTACCCGCGGTGAGAAACACCCAGGTCAGCAGCAGATGGCGCTTGAGCTTGCCAAGGCGGGCGGCGCTGAACTTGTGGCTGACAAGCAATGCCAGCGCGATACAAAAACAGATCCCAAGGCCTGCATAGCCAAGAAACAGCAGTGGCGGATGCAGGATAAGGCCTATGTCCTGCAACATAGGGCTGAGATCGCGTCCTTCTATCGGCACTTCCGGTAGCAGGCGGGCAAAGGGATTGGCGTACAGCAACATAAAAAAGACAAAGCCACAGAGAATCGCCGAACAGCTACCGTGCAACATCAACAGATAGTTCTGATCTTGCGAGCGCCTCGGCAACCCCAGCCAGGCCCATAGTGCCATTACTGTCATCCAAAACAGCAAAGAACCTTCATGGCTGCCCCAAACTGCGGCCACTTTATAAAACAGCGGCAGGGCCGAATTGGAGTTGTTGGCCACATAAGCCACAGAGAAGTCGTTGAGGATAAACGCCAATGCCAGCAGGAGTATGGCGCCTGTCAGTCCCAGCGCTTGCCCCAGCAGCAGTGGCCGCAGCGGCCATTCGATACCGGGGTTGCGATATTTGAGCAGCGCAAGCAAGGCGCCAAACAAGGCACAACTACCGCCCAGGATCAGCAGGAAGTGTCCCAGTTCGGGCAACATGGTGATGGAAAACATGGCCGCTCTCTTGTTATGCCGGGACTTCCCGGAAATGGATCTATGGCACTGAGACTAGGGTTATTACCCCTTTGGCTCTGTGATCTGTCACGCCTTTATCAGCCTATGTTTTCCGGTGCGGTATTTTTCAATTTTCAGCCGGGGTTTTGAGGTTTTTTGAGAAATAAAACGCTCAAAAAAAGAACTGAATAGTTCTGTTGTTCAAGATTAAACTCACTGTTTTTAAAGGTAAATGTAAGGTGTTGCTTTCTTGAGTTCTCAAGCGGGGGCGAGCTGTGCTCTGGCGCAGCTTTTTGTCCTTGTACATATGAAGAATGAGTCGTGACCGGTCAAGCCGGCAATAACAAGTTCGTTTGTGAAATAACCGACGACAAATTCAGGAGTATATGATGAGACGATGGCAACAAAGGACAACACTCAGCATGTTGTTTTGTTTAACTGCCGTCAGCGGGGCTGGTGCGCTCGCGGCAGATAAACCAGGTCACGGCAATAAGCAGATGGGAGAGTCGGCGCAGAAGGTGATCGCCAATCCCAACGGCATGGAAAAGGTAAACGGCGTCAAGACGCTGCAGGACTATATCGTTCAGGAAAAAGAGCTGTTCGACTACCTGTTCCAGAATCACCCTGTGTTCAAGTATCAGGAGCAGGGCAAGCTAATTGGTATGTACAAGGTCAGTGACCGTGGTGAAGAGTACATGGACCAAGGTAACGGCCAAAAGTACAGCAAGCGGGTGGGACGCCCCTCTGCGGTGCAGTATCGTTTGGCGGCCAAGTCTATTCTCGACTTCCCCAATAAGTTTGTTGGCCCTGAGAAGTGCGGTGAGTGTCACGCGGTGCAGTATGAGAAGTGGCAGCGCTCGCGTCACGCCAAGACCATACGTTTCCCCGGTGAACACCCGGAAGTGGACAATGATCTGAAGAAAAAGCTGTATGGTTCTGATGCTTCCGTATTGCCGGACGGCATAACTCCGGATGCTATCTACGCCACAGTCGGTACTCCAAGAACCAAGTATGGCTATATCGACAGCTTCCTGGTGCGTGGTTCCTACCATATTGAAGGCGGTCTGCTGAAAGACGGTACAGGTACCATGGTTGCCGGTGGTAACCAGTTCTCCCGTGGTTGGGCCGAATGGTTGACTCCGGAAATGGCCAAGAAGATCCAGAAGGTTATCCCTGACTTCCCCACCAAGATGGAAGACTTCGGCGCCAGTGGTTCTCACCAGTGGGGCATGACCTCCTACGGTGCCAAGTACAAGAAAGAGTTCCTGTTCCAGCCTGCCAGTTCCTACTGCGAGGTTTGCCACAGCTTCAAGTTTGACTTCAAGAACAAGCAGGAATACCTGGATGCTCTTGGCGATCCCAAGAAGCTGCAGGAACACACCATCAGCCGTGGTATCGCTTGTGAAGAGTGTCACGGCGCCGGTGGTCACCTGGATGGTGGTAATGGCGGCGGCATGCCTTCCAATTGTGAACGTTGTCACCAGCGTTTCAACTATATCGATGAGCTGGCCGAGACAGAGCAAGGCAAAGAAAAGCTGGAATACGCCTTCAACGTCAAGATGAAGTCCGCCTGTCCTTCCTGTGGTACCGAAGGTTCACAGATGTTCATGTCTTCTCACTATGACAAGGGCATGCGCTGTTCTACCTGTCACGATCCACACGAAGTCACCAGCAATGACTGGAAATCAGGTTATACCAAGCCTGCCATCAAGAAAGACTGTGTTGACTGTCACCAGGTTCAGGCCGAAATGGCAGCCAATACAGGTACCCACGCCAAGAACAGCTGTACCAGCTGTCACATGCCCAACATGGGCAGCTGTGAGAACTTCACCGCGATTCAGTATCCGGATATGGCCGGTTTCGACGCAGTGCGTAAGTCTCACCTGTGGAAGATTGATGTCAGCCCGGATCGCAAGACCCTTAACCCACCCGAAGGTCAACCTCGCAAGTCCACCACCAAAGGTTGGACTGTGGCCAAGGATGAGAATGGTCACGGCTATCTCGACCTGATGTGGACCTGTGCCCGTACCTCTATCTCTGACCACGATGTGGTTGAGCGTAAAGGTTGTCACAGCCAGTTCCAGTCTGAGCTGAGCAAGGGCCTGCACTTCAAGGATCAGAAAGAGATCTACGGCAAGGTCATGAAGTGGCAGACACCTGTTAAAGACAGCCTGGCCAAAGTGGAAGAAGCGCTCAAGCGTGTTGATCGCAAAGTCGCCAAGAACAAGCTGTCTATTGAAGACAAGACTCAGGTACTGCTGCTGACCGACAAGGCCCGCGACATAGTTGAGTTTATTCGTAAAGACGGTTCCTGGGGTGTTCACGCTCCCCGTTACGCAGTCAAGCGTATGGATGCAGCTGTCACTTATGTGACTCAGGCTGAAGCCATCGCCGACGGCAAAGGCACCAAGACAGCCTCGCTGTAATTAGGCAACTCAGGCTCCGGGCGCTCGTCCGGAGCCTTTAATGGAGGATAAAGATGCGAGTCCGACTCTCATTGAAACAGGCGCTGAAACAGTCCTTGCTGCCACTGGCATTTATGGTTGCGACACCGGCGGTGTTGGCCGGCGGTGGCGGGGATCTGGTTCCTGCCCCTTACCACGAAGAGATACTCAACCAGATCTCCATGCGTGAGGCCGAGATGCTGCTCAGCCAACCCGGAGTGATCTTCTATGACGTCAACACTCTGGAGATATGGGGGGATGGCTTCATTCCCGGCGCCATCTACTTCAACGTCAATAACTGGAAGACATTGTTGCCGGAAAACAAGGACACCACCATGGTGTTTTACTGTGCCAACCGCCTCTGCACCGCCAGCAATGTGGCTGCCAGAGAGGTGATGAAACTGGGTTATACCGATGTCAGGCAGATGCCGGATGGTATCTATGGCTGGCGCATCTCGGGACGGCCGATTGAGCGTCCTTGAAAATAGATTATTTGGGCATTGAATTTAGAAATTGCAGGATGAAAACCATGAAATTACAAAAACTTGCTACTACTATTTCCCTCTCACTTTGTCTGAGCCTGCCCGCGCTGGCGGCCGACTTGAAGACAGAGACAGACAAGACCTCCTACGCCCTGGGTGCCTCAGTGGGCAACTATATTTCGGGCCAGGTTTACCAACAGCTGGAGCTGGGCGCCGAAGTCAATATGGAGCTGCTGATCACCGGCTTTACCGATGCTCTTAAAGACAAGCAGCAACTGACAGATGAACAGATCCTGGATCTGCTCAACCAAAGAGCCATCGCCCTCAACGAAGAAAGAGAGGCGCGTTTCGACAAACTGGCCGAGGAAAACCTCAAGGCCGGCGAAGCTTTCCTGGCCGAGAACAAGAAAAAGTCCGGCGTTAAGGTTACCGACAGTGGCCTGCAGTACGAAGTGCTGAGCATGGGCAAGGGCAAGAAGCCAAACCCGGAAGATGTGGTAACAGTCAATTATGTCGGCAAGCTCATCGACGGCACTGTGTTTGAAGACAGCAACAAAAACAAGGCCGCCGGCCGTTTCGCGCTGATGACAGTGATCCCCGGTTGGGAAGAAGGCCTGAGACTGATGCCTGAAGGGTCCAAGTTCCGTTTTGTGATCCCTGCCAAGCTGGCCTATGGCGAGCAGGCGCCCGGGGTGATCCCGCCGCAGGCCACTCTGGTGTTTGAAGTCGAGCTGGTCAAGGTCGAAAAGCCGGGTAAAGACAGCAAGCACCCAATGCCTGGCCACGGTTGACAGGAGGCACTATGGCTAATCCGCTCTGGTTGGGACTGGCCCTGCTGAGCCTGGCATTTATGAGCCTGTTTGCCCTCTATCAGTGGCAAACCTGCCGCGGGGACAGAGTTCTTCCTGCCCTGTGGCACTGGAGTCTGCTGCCGCTGCTGATCATAGGCCTGAGTCTTGGGACTTACTCCTATACCGGCCGCTACCAGGATTGGCAGTCGGCCGAGGCCGACGACAGCATAGACTACCTGCTGCCCGCCGAAATTGTCCGGCTCAGACGCGCCAGTGCTGAGGCGCCACAAGACAGTGCCCTGATGCAACAGCTGGCCCAGGCCTATGTGCGCGGCGGCATGTATCTGGATGCGGTGGCTACCCTGAAGCAGCAGTTGCAGCTTCAGGGCAAGAGCGCCGCCTTACTGGGGCAGTTGGCCGAAGCCGCCTATTACCGAGATCAACGCCAGTGGTTGCCGGAATCCCAGGATTGGGTCGAACAGGCCCTGGCGCTGGATAGTGCCGATCCCGGCACCCGGCTGCTGCTGGCCAATGATGCCTTCCTCAACCAAAGATATGCCGAGGCCATAGGCCACTGGCAACTGCTGCTGGACAGCAACAATACGCAACTGGATCGTGAGGCGTTGCAATATGCCATTGCCAACGCCCGCAGCCGACTCGAGTGATTTTTCAACCCTCGCCAAATGGGTTGTCCCTGCAAGGCCCCGGCGAGGCGTTGAATCTATTGATTGGAGAGAAAGATGAAAAAGACACTGCTGGCCATCGCCATTCCCATCCTGCTGCTGGGGCTGCCCGGATGCACACCGGCGCAGAGCCATAATCATGAATATCACGCCCAGCACCTGAAACAGCATGACAGGTGCCATATGTGCGGCATGATGATCACCAAATACCCTGGGCCCAAGGGGCAACTTATGCTCAAAGACAGTGATGCCGTGCCCAAGTTCTGCTCCAGCCGCGACATGTTCAGCTTTGCGCTGCAACCGGAAAATCAACGCCGTATTGCCGCTATGTTTGTTCATGACATGGGCACTACCGACTGGGAGCAGCCTGACGACAACGCCTTTATCGATGCCACCAAGGCCTGGTATGTCTATGGCACCAGCAAGAAGGGAGTGATGGGGCCTGCCGTTGCACCGTTTTCAACCAAGGAAGCGGCGCAGGCTTTCGCCGAAGCCTGGGGTGGCCGGGTACTGGCCTATGAAGAGATCACCCTGGAACTGCTGGAAGGAGCCAACTGAGACTGATGTTACGCACCCTGCTGGCGCTGATGCTGCTCTCTTTTGGCTGCTTTGGCAGCCAAAACCCACTGCAGGCACGCATAGATGCACTGAGTGAAGGCGAGGTGCTGACTCTCTCTGCCGCCGAGTATTTGGGGCCGCTGGTGATCGACAAGGCTATCGCCATTGTCGGTG
This sequence comes from Shewanella sp. YQ_9, assembly GCF_043103185.1. Taxonomy (NCBI): domain Bacteria; kingdom Pseudomonadati; phylum Pseudomonadota; class Gammaproteobacteria; order Alteromonadales; family Shewanellaceae; genus Shewanella; species Shewanella sp. YQ_9. The sequence goes on along the minus strand of NZ_JBICJO010000030.1, from coordinate 7,601 downwards.
AGCCCGGCACCATAATCGATGCCGGTGGTAAAGGCAGCGCCGTGACTATCAAGGCCGCCGGCGTGCGCCTGCAGGGGCTTGAGATACGTAACTGGGGCGGCGATCTTTATGAACATGATTCCGGGGTGCGTCTGCTGCCGGGCGCCGATGATGTCCGCCTGCTGCAGCTTGAGCTGTCGGGGCCTGGATTTGGCATTCATGGCGAGCAGCTCAAACGCCCGGAAGTGGAATACTGCCACATAAGCGGTGACGACAGACGTTATCTGCTGGACAGAGGTGACGGCATCTTTCTCAAATATGTTGAGGCCCCCGAGCTGCACCACAATCAGATAGCTTCGGTGCGCGACGGTATCTATCTGGAAAACGTCGACGCCAGTCGGGTCAGCCACAATCAATTCAGCCGCCAGCAATATGGCATTCACTATATGTATACCCGCAATGACAGCGCCTGGAACAACAGCGCCAAGTGGCTACAGGGCGGCTATGCGCTGATGAGCTCCAAGGGGATCACCCTGGAACACAATCAAGTCAGCGCCGCAATCGATTTTGGTATCTTGCTCAATGTGACTCAGCAGAGCGAGGTGCACCATAACCGGGTGGCGACTATTCACAACCCCAAGGGCGATCCCGCCATCGCCAGTGAAGGCAAGGGGCTGTTTATCTATGGCGCCGCCGATAACCGTATCAGCCATAACCATTTCGGTAACAGCGATACCGGTATCAGTGTTGCCCTGGGCGGTGAGGGAAATAGTCTGTGGCGCAACAACATAGAAAATAATCAGACTCAGGTGCGCTATGTCGGCAGCAAGTCACAGGAGTGGAGCCTTCTGGGACAGGGCAACTATTGGAGCAGCTATCAGGGCTGGGATCTCGATGGTGATGGCATAGGCGATACCCCCTATCTGCCCAACGATGCCCTGGACAGGCTGTTTTGGCTTTACCCCGAGGCCAGATGGTTGATGGATAGCCCTGTGGTGCTCTTGCTGCGCTGGCTGCAGCGCCAACTGGCACTAGCCGAGGATATAGGTATTCGCGACAGTTTTCCTTTGCTGCAGCCCATTGATATTACGCTGAAACAAGAGATGAAAACCAATTCGCAACAGAGTGACGAGGAGACCCACTATGCCCAGCATTGATTGTCGGCAATTGGCCTATGTCCGTGGCGACAGGCCTGTGCTGGAGGATATCAGCTTGCAGCTGCCCCAGGGTAAGTTGCTGGCATTGCTGGGCCATAATGGTGCCGGCAAATCGACCCTGATCAAACTGCTGCTGGGGCTGCTGAAACCCGCCGGTGGCGAGCTGAAGATTCTCGGCAAGGCTGCAGGTGAAAGCCCAATGCAGGTGGGTTATCTGCCGGAGAACGTCAGCTTCTACGACAATATGCCCTTGGGCGAACTGTTGAATTACTTCGCCGGGCTCAAGGGCATAGGTGCGGCCAGAGTCAAAGAGCTGCTGGTTGAGTTTGAACTGGATGGCTTGGTAAAACGCAGGTTGGGACAGTGTTCCAAGGGCCAGAGACAGCGACTTGGGTTGGCGCAGGCGCTACTGAGCCGCCCCAGATTACTGTTGCTCGATGAACCGACAGTGGGCCTGGACCCCTCGGCCTCGGCGCTCATGTATGCCCAATTGGCGGCGCTGAAACAGCAAGGTTGCACCATAGTGGTTTGCACCCATGAACTGGCTTTGGTTGAGCCGCATCTTGACTTGGCGCTCATGCTGGCAAATGGCCGGATGCGGGCGCTGGGAAGCCTGGATAACCTGAGGCAAGAGGCTGACTTACCACAGGAAATCCAGTTGCCATCTCGGCTGGACCTCAGTGGCGATCCCGTGCTGGGGCCGAGCTTTTCCGCTGGCCGGTTGAAACTGGCTAAGGCCAGCGTGCCGGAGGCGATAGCCATACTGACGGAGCAATACCGCTGCTTTGACTTTCAGTTGCCTCCGGCATCCCTCGGTGAACTGTTTCATCATTTTATGGCACCGCTTGACTCAAATCGCCGGAATGTCGCGGCTAAAAGATTCGGGGAGGCCGCCTGATGCAACTGGTCAGAGAAAATGAAGCATTGACATCCCAACGGCCTAATCCGTTATTTATCGTTGCCGCCAAGGAGTTCAAAGATTGCCTGCGGAGCCGCTGGCTGCAAACGGCTTGCTGTTTGTTTGCCCTGTTGGCGGCTGCGGTTATTTTCGGCGCAGGGGCCTTAGGCGGTGAGTTTCGTTGGCAGGCGCTGCCGCAGTTGTTCAACTCTCTTTTAACCTTAAGTGTCTTCCTGGTACCGCTGCTGGCGCTGCTATTGAGTTTCGATGCCGTGGTGGGGGAGGCCGAAGCTGGCACCCTGTTATTGCTATTGACCTACCCCTTGAGCCGCAGTCAGTGGCTGGCCGGTAAACTGATGGGGCAGGGCGGCGCCCTGCTGCTGGCTTTGCTGCTGGGGTTTGGCTTGCCTTTGGGGTTACTGCCGGTATTGGCTCAGGAATATCGTAGCGTCGAGTTGCCCGCGGCCCTTGCCCTCTTGCTGGCCAGCGCCTGGTTGCTCGGGTTGGTGTTTATGCTTTTAGGCTACTGGGTCAGCATGCAGGTCAAACAGAAGGCTCAGGCACTGGCGCTGCTGATGCTGCTTTGGCTGCTGCTGGTGCTGCTCTATGATCTGGCCTTGCTGGTATTGGCCGTGGTTGCGGCCGATACCCTTGGGCAGCCGGGATTGCAGTGGCTGATGTTGCTGAACCCGGCCAGTGTGTTTCGCTTACTCAATCAAAGTTTTCTGGGCTTGGCCAGTGGTGTGCCGACCTGGCCCTGGTTACTGGGAATACTCTTTGGCTGGCTGTTGTTGTTATCTTGGCTGTGCCGCTACAGTTTTCAGCGCCGGCCGCTGTGAATCTGCTATTGGAGTTTGCTGTATTAGATAGTTTTTATTTAACGAAAACAAATTGTTAATTGATATAAGTATCACATTCTGCCTGTTGCACTCAGGTTAAACTTATAACCTATCCTCAAGCTCCCGTGAATGGGGGCAGTCAAATCTTCTGGAGTGACTTTTCGGAGTGCCAATGCAACAGCTGACTCCCTATTTGGCGTTGGATACCAAGGCAAAACACTTGCTGGATCAACGCGATGGTTCAGAAATCGTCCTGTCGTTTTCTGAGGCTCAGGTATTGTCACACCTGTTGTCTGCCCCGGGAAACGTGTTTGGAAAAGATGAGTTGCTGGCTGTAGGTTGGCCGGAGCGGGTGGTGGCGCTGACCTCACTGACCCAATGCATCAGTATTCTCAGAAAGAAACTGGAACCCTATCCCGAAATTCAACTCAAGACGGTTGCCCGCCGTGGCTATCAGCTGAATATTTCCGAACAGTCCCATGTGCATATGCTGGCCATCTCAGATGGTGAAGCCATCCGCACTGCCTTGGTGAGTGTGTCTCTGAAAATAAAACTCCTGGGTATTTTATTGCTGTTGGGGCTGGTGGGCTTCTTCTGGTACTACAGTGACTATCACGAAATGGTCAAACAGGTGAGCCATTGGCGTGCCGATAAGCAGTTACCCTTGAATGTGGGAGGCACGCTGGCCTCGGCGCAGTTGTTTTACAGTGATGAGGCCAAGCAGCTGCATCCTTCCATGTGGCAAAAGCATCTGGCGCCTGAGGGAAATCTTATCCCCGGATTGAAGCATTTCAGCGCTTATGCCGCCTCGGATGGCCGTAATTACTCTTTTGCCATCTGTCCCAGTGCCGATGAAACCGGCTGTGACGGCGATGGCATCATCAATATCACCGCTATAGATCCGAAACCTGCCGGTCTCAGCATGAAGGAGTTTGTGCCCCTGAGCCAGGAGATGGAGCGGCGGATCCGCTACAACCGCATTATTTTGCCGCCGGCGGTAGACAATGCCGAATTGGTGGAGCACAACTACCATGCGGATATCTATTTCCCGGTCGCCGATGAGCTCTTGGTGCGTACCGATCTCAGCCTATCGCTGGTTTACGACAGTAAAGACTCGGGGCAGTTTTATTCATCGGCCTGCGTTACCGATCAGGACTGCCTTACCACACCGATAAAATATCAACTGCGGGGCTATTTTCACCAGTACCGCACCGAGATTTCCGGCACCCCGGTGGACGTGTTCCAGGTGAAAGTGAACCAGAAAGAACTCACCAAGCCGGACAATGTCAGTGACTCGGCGATGCACTTCTACCGCGAGATCCGTAAAGACGATATCCGTGACGAGGAGATCTACTACTTCCGGGTCTACCAGGATCACAAGACAGCCGTTTGGATAGTGCCGCAGATGGGTAATTTACTGGCCTGGACTACCTACAGTGAAGTGAAGCTCTGAGCCGATAAGGCTACTTTACTACCATCACAGGGCACTTGGCCTTGTTGATAATCTCCTCGGCGACGCTGGGCAGCAGCCAATGGGCCAGCGCAGTGCGTTGATGGCAGCCGATAACTATCATGCCGACATTGGCGCTCTCGGCCTCTTCGAGGATTTGGCCGGCAGCGTTGCCGCGGCGGATAAGCACCTCGAGCTGCTGCTCTGGATGCAGCTGTTGCAAAAGTGCATGGATTTTCTCCGAGGCATAGGCCTGCATATGTTGTTGCAGCTGCGCCTGGGTCACGGCCACTATGCCGAAGTTCTCTTCGTGATGGGGCAGAGTGGTAATGTCTTCGCCATAGGCCTTGCTGATCACATGCAGCAGCCTCAGCTTCACTTTATAGAGCGCCGCCAACTCTATGGCATATTCCAGGGCGTGTTCGGATTCTTCAGAGAAGTCGACCGGACAGAGGATTTGTCGGGTACGCATGATGCATCTCCTTTTACTCGGCCTTGGCCATTTCTTTAAGTTTAAGCCAGCCTTGGCAAGGTACAAATTTGGCGTTCAGGGGAGATATTCGCAGGTGCCGGTTCGGCTAAAATCCCAGTCATTGAACAAATAAAGCCCCTGTTGGGGCTTTATGCTTAATGGGATATGGCCTGAGTCACAGCCGCGGCAGAATGCCTTAGTCCACCAGGCCGTATTGTTCCTTGAGTACCCGGATGATTTCTGCCTTGGGATTATCCGAGAGAGTGATCTTGGCTCCGGTGACTTTCTCGGCAATACCTGTGTAGGTACGCGAGACATTCATCATGGCCTCCAGTGGCAGGTCGTTGTCGCGGGCCAGGGCTTCACGTTCCGGCATTCTGTCCTTGTTCAACAGGATATCCGGATCCGGGAAGTGGTTGAGCAGGAACTGACGGAAGCCTTCTTTGGAGTTCTCGAGGATCTTACCGTCACGGTAGGCGCTGCCATCCCAAATACGTGAAGAGTCTGGGGTTCCCACTTCATCCATATAGATAAGCTTGGACTGGCCTTGTTTATCAGTGACATAGCCAAATTCGAACTTGGTATCGACAAAGATCTGATCTTGCTGTGCCAGCGCCTCGGAAATGACTTCGAATCCTTGCTTGAGCAGCTTTTCGTACAGATCGATATCTTCAGGCTTTTCAAAGCCGAAGGCCTCGAAGTTGGCTTCGATATCTGCGCGGCTGATGTTGACATCATCCTGCTCCGGTACCCCGGGGATCCCCTTGAGTATGCCCTTGGTCGATGGAGTGATCAGTAACTCGGGTAGCTGCTGGTCCTTTTGCAATCCCTCCGGTAGCGTGATACCGCAAAATACCCGCTCACCCTTTTGATAGGCGCGCCACATGGAGCCGGTAATATAGCGGCGAATAATGGCTTCCACCTTTATTGGGCGAGCCTTTTGCACTATCCAAACAAAAGGATGGGGAATGTCGAGAATATGGCTGTCGGCCAGCCCCTTTTCCTTGAACAGGCTGAACCAGTGGTTGGAGATGGCATTGAGCGCTGCCCCTTTGCCCGGGATCCCTTTGAGGTCCTCTTCGCCGTGGAAGATGCAATCGAAGGCGGAGATACGATCCGAGATCACCATGATCGCCAGCGGAGTATCGGTGGGCACATCATAGCCCTTTTCGCGGATCAATCTGGCGCTGTCGGCCTCGGTCAGCCAGTAGACACTGCGCACTTTTCCGCTGTGAACCGGCTTGTCGGTGCGGATAGGCAAATCATTGTTTATGGCTAGAACGGAATCAGCAAGACTCATGACGAGTATTCCTCTGGGTGTAGGGTTTAAGGCTAAGTCCGGCAGGCGGGGTTATTGTTATCTGCCTGTTTCCGGGAGAATGCGAGCCGACGGCGGGGCAGCAGCAAGCAGCAAAAAAGGCTGTGCTTGAGAGGTAGAGCCGCTGTGGAGTCATACAAGTATGAGATGCCGCCGACAAAAGATAGGCTATTTTACCTCAGTCGCAACCTTTTGCCACGGGGAGGCTTTGTTTACTGGAGCAAAACTCTGTTCGCGATAGAGACTAATGAGGTTGAACCCAGGGAGCTTGGGCGCTGATTCGGCATTCATGTTTCAGCCACGTTATTTGCGCCAACGGCTGTCGGCGACACCGAGAGGGATTTGATGCAATTCTGCAGTCATAGCGTTGCTTGAAACTGCTTGTATACTCACAGACATACGCCTAATTACAGGCACGGGCGGAACTGTGGCCGTCGAAAACAGGGCCGAATTCTGTTCCTGACAAATTCGGCATTTCCTACATCCATGTAGGTCAGATGTTTTCTACGAGGCTACCACCGCATTTGTTCCAGACAAATGTCGGCATACACTCCATATATGTATTCACGCCGTGTTACAGGATCGCCTGTGCGAAAAGCGCACCGCAGGTTATGGCCTGCATCATGGTTCAGAAGCTCGGCCAATACTAATTAGCGACTTTTAGCTGGAAGCTATGATAGCCGCTGTGCCAGCGGCCTAAAGTCGTGGAGCAAGTGCATCCATGCACAAGGGCCAGTTCGCCATCCCTGGCTCTCGCTCGTAAGCATGTCGCTATGCGACACTCGCCGCCCCACACCCGAGGAAAGGGGGCTGTATCGACTCGCCCCCTTTCCAAACCCCCAGCGACCCGCGACGCAGCGGAAAACCCCTTGTGCTTATGATGTCAATTCGCTATCGCGCCAGACGCTCAGAGCCACATCCATGTGACTCTGACCCAGCTCAACATCCTGTTTCGCGCTCGTTAGCTCGTCGCTAGGCGACACTCGCCCCTGATTCGACTGAGCTGCGTCAGCATCTGCCGGACAGGAGTCCCAATGCCGTGAAGGGCAGGACGCCCGTGAACGGCCATGCCTCGCTACGCGATTGTCATCAACGCCCTGCGGCCGCTTCGAGCGGGAATCGGTGCATTCTGTGAGAATGGAGTAGCTTGAAATATCTGAAGAGTTTGCAGACATACGCCTATTTTCCAGGCATAGGCGGGACTGTGACCGTCGAAAACAGGGATGTTTTCGTCGAGGCTACATGGACGTATTCACGCCGTGTCACAGGATCGCCTGTGCATAAGCCTGCGGCAGGCAATGAGTAACATCCGTCGCCGGAAGCTCGGCCAATACTAACTTAGATACTCTTAGCTGGAAGCTATGATAGCCGCTGTACCAGCGGCGTAAAGTCGTGGAGTAAATGCATATATGGACCCATCCCGTTTGCAAGACATTTGATTTCAATTTGAGAAGAGTTCATTGCACCCATATATTCGGCCTGTTACTG
>NZ_JBICJO010000002.1:0-79946 GCF_043103185.1 Shewanella sp. YQ_9 | reverse complement strand
GCCCTGTTGAGGCGTGCTTTGGCATTGGCCAACTGCCGCTTGACCTCACTCAATTCCATCATCTTTTGTTGGATTTCATGCTTAAGAGCTCTTGACTCACTACGCAGGCGACACTCTTTTTCTGCAACCATCACAAGGTAATCAAATGGCTCAATGACACATGAGCACAGTTCGCATTTTATAGTGCGGGTGTGAGCATCAAGGACAAGCGATGAATGGTTACACCTGCGCCTCGTTGGAGAGCGAACAAGTGTTAGAGAGGATTTGGCATTTTCGGGAAATTGGATCGTGTTCATCGGCTCAACTCTTTGGTAAAGGGCAGCGATGCTGCCCTATTCCGCTAATTACGCTGCTTTCAGATCTGCATTGGCTGTTACCCACGTAATGGCCCCTGCTTTGATTTGCTGCAGCGATATTCCCTGGGAGTCCAACTTATCAATTACCTCAAAGAGTTTTTCTGCTGGCTGCTCGTTGAACTCGCCGGCAAGGTACTTATTCAGCAGCTCATTTTCCGTTGTTGGCTCCGGTACCGGCGTGGAGTCAGTACCTTTGGCTTTCAGCTTTTTGAAATTGGCGGATACCTCGGCTTGCATCTGCAGTTTTTGCCGGAGGGGTAGCTTTTCCTCCTTTAGCTGCTGGATTAGATCTTTGTTTCTGCGCTGCAGTGCCAGCTTTTCTCTGATTGATAAATTCATTACTGCGCGGCCTCCAGTAGTTCAGTTATGCGATCAGAAACCAATTCCGCCAGCTGTTCGTTTTCGCTGTATGTACCCTCAGCTTCAAAGGTGTCAATCGCAGATTCGAGCAAGGCCATAAGCGCATCAGGATCTTTCTCGGAATCCAGGGCATCACGCAGCTTGGCGGCCATATCGTCACTGTTCATGGTGGCCTCACTGTTGGTTTTGGTAAGGAGTGGCTTTACAAGCTCGGCCAATTCATCGGGGAGATCATCAACTGAACCTGTGTATGTTGAGGCAAATTCCGCCGCGTCTTCTGATAGTTGCTGTTGAACAAACTCGATGGCATCACTGAACTTGGCCACTTGCTTAGGGTCGCCGCCGTTGGCATGAGAGATCACCATTTCGTTGTTGTCATTTACATATAGCGAGTAGGAATAATTGCCGTCCTTGGAATAGGCCTCAATGACTGAATCAATGAAAACTTTCGGCCACTCAGCGTCTTCTATTTCATCCTTGTTCAGGATCCATCCTTTAGGCAATTTGGCGTTGCGAATGAAAGCTTTTAGCAGTTCCCTCTTGGCTTCTATAGCCCGGGCTGGCGCTTTGCTGATCCAGTCTTTAAGGTACTCGATAGCATCAGATAGGCTTGCGCCGTTATCAATAGAAAATCCATTGCCTTGGCTAACAAAGTACCGGCCATCTTTCTCATCAGTGATTGCCATATCTGCACCGGGTAACTGCAAAGCGGTTTGATACAGTCGATCAAACTCTGATTCCAGGCTGCTATCGACAACCTCACCAGTTTTTGGTTGAGTATGAGCTGTCGGGTCATAAGGTACTTGTAGATCCAGCATCTTGTATTTAAGCAATACAGCTGTGTCTATTTCTGCGCGATAGCGGCCGATACCCGCAAACTCCTGACCATTCGCTTCTGCAGCATCTAGCACCTCTAACGCTGTTGCCGGCAAGGCCTCTTTCTCTACCCAGTCGATAAAATCGGTCTTTGGAGCAGCGGCTTTATCAAGGTCTGCAGGGATGGCGTAAATGTATAAGGTTTCTGTTTCGTCTGTGGCGGCAGGCTGTTTATTAGGGGCTGCAGCCTTCCAGTATGCATCCCAACCGTTCCGAGTTAGCACCTTTTCATCAGCGTTGACCAATATGTAAATACCTTGCAGCCTTGAGTGCTTATAGCGCTCGAGCAAATAACCATCCTCTTTAGCTGCCTTTAGTGCGGCCCTGTAACGAAAGGCGTCTTCTCGCTCCTTGTCCGCCTTGTCTTGGTCAAAGTCTGGCGCAAAGCTGGCACTCACAACCATTGTGTTTGGTTTGCCTTGGCTGAACCAAATCCTGTTGGGGTTATCACTGCTGGTGGCCGAAACCTTGATAGCAGGGTTTAGCATGCTGTTGGTTCGTATGCTGTGTAGCGGGACACTGGCAACTATTCCGCCGCCGCTACCTTCTGGTACCGAGTCTGGATCTGTTTTGCTGACAGGAGCTGTTGGGGTACCTTCGGTGTTACCTGGTTGCTTCTGTTTTTCTTCATCGGTCAACTGGCCGTTGACGCGCCGAACCACGACATTGACGCCGGTATCATCCTGCACGTTGTTGAGCTCATCGATAGACAACTCTTTACCTGGGCCACCAGCAATACTGACAGTTATTTTAGTGCCATCAGTGGCAATTGATTTTAGCTCCCAGGTTTCGCCATCAACCGAAATGGTTTCCCCTACGCCCCAATCATCGGCACGAACTGCAGCGGTACTATCCGGCGTATTTTTCTGTAGCAGCTTGAGTTTGGCTCGCAAAGCCCGGAGGCGCTTATTGGTTTTGTCGATAGCGATCTTGAATGTTTCCACTCGCTTTCTTGTGACGATTAGAGCTTCCTCTGTTGCCTCAGCATCTGAAACAACAGCATTGTATTCAGCATCTTTTTTGGCGAGCTCAGCCTGGGCCGTATCCAGTTTGTCTCTCTGGGCCTTTATTGCCGTCTGTCGGCTCTGGAAAGGCTTACTATTACGCTCCAACAGATTAGATAGCTTCAAAGTCACTTGTTTGAGTGATACGTCTATACCGCCATCTGGTGAAACTGTGTGTGTCACATCACGCTTGTTCAACAAAAAACGGAACGCGACAAGGGTATCTCCTGCTGCAATCTTTGCCGGATCTCCGCTTGGGGAGTGGAAGATAATCGACACGCTCTGGCCATCAGACACAGGGAATCGCACTGTTTGAGTTGCGTACCCTCCAGAGATCCGCGGTCGGGCAATTTCCGCTTCTTCTACTGATATTTCGGTACCTACCAACTGCCGAGCAAAGGCTCGCCTGAAAGCTTCCATGGTTCGTGCCAGGCGGTTAGTTGTTGTCACTATTGCCTCGAGCATACGCTCGGGTACCGGCGCATGATCATAGTGATATGTGGCCTCCAGCTCCTCGAGCGTCACGGACTCAAACATAAAGCCGTTGTCAGTGTGCAAAAGGTTTTCATACTCAGTGGCGGTCATTGGTGCGCCTTCTCTCGCGCCGTCCATCAAGATCTTAATCATTAAACGGTACCCCCCATGGATTCGATAGCTTCCACAATCTGGTTTTCCTCGGTCTTTAATGCGGAGAGTTGCAAGCGAAGCTTTTCAATTTCAGAATCCGCGCCGGCCTTGTCGTTTTTGAGTGTTTCCAAGCGACTTCGCTCTGAATCAATATTTCGGTTGGCCGTTACCAGCGCTTCATTCGCCTCCACCAGCTGCTGCTTAAGGGTTTTACTGGCCGGCTTAACTTTGCTTGCGTCTTTGATCGCTGCTGCAGCCTTTCGCGCCAGAGCTTTATCAAACTTCGGTTGGTTGGCCTCCATTTTTTGACAAACTTCTTTTGCGTAAGCGTCCACTGTTCGCATTGCGTTGACGGGGATAACAACAGTATTGAGTTTGGTCTGGGTTACATCCCCAGTTTCACTGACTGTGATAGTTACGCTCTGGCCATTGATAAAAATGAACTGGGCCGTTTTCTGCTTCATGCCATCCTTCCGGCCGGCACGGTTGCTGCTGACCACCTCGGCAACTTCGCTGATCCGGTTGAATGCTGTGAGCAAAGGCTTTAGTCCACCTTTTTCTGTCAAAGGCTCAAAATCCAGCGTGAAATAGCGCTGTTTGTTCTTGCTGTGTAGTTGATCCATTAGTCATTACCCCCAGGTATAACAACGTGTTGGACTGCGATTTTTTCTATCGGGAAAAGGGTATAAAGCGGATTGAGCTTGCCGGCAGTGGTGACAATTTTTACTTTGAGATCCCAATCCCCGGGGCGAACCAGATCCTCTCTAATCAGCAAAAACTCACTGTTAACGCCGGGCCGTGCAAAGTCCAGGCTTCGCGTTTTGCCGGTGATCATGGTTGAAGGGTCATGGCGATCCACCAGCGAATATCTCAATTCAGACCATTGTGGCGCCGAGCCTACCTCATACTGCAGGGCAAATCGCAACATGCCATTGTCGGCTGGGTACGGGGAGATAGAAACAATGTCTATCTCCCCGCGTTTGACAATCGCACGGTCATACATACACAGCAGGAGAACGGCGATAATCACCGCATAAGGGGATATGTCGTTGAAAAAGGTGTCAATCATTGCTTGCTACTCATGTTTAGTTTATCCGCCAGCGCTTTTCCTAAAAGCGCCGTCCAATCTTTACCCTGGCTGGCAGCCAATAGAGAGCACAGGCATGTCAGGGATTCCGGGTAGTTTTGCCACGTTCCCAAAAATAGGATCGTCATTCCCGCTACTACGGCGGAAGTGATTTCACCGGCTAAATTCAACACTATGCTGGTGGACTTGAATTTGCCTTCTCTGCTTCCCTGCAGGTAAGAGGCCAGTCCAGCCAGTATCGATAGTGCCAGCACGGTCAATATCAGCTCGGCCTCAAACACTAAAAATCCTCAGATTGTGAAATGGTATGGGTAGGATAATTGTTAGGAAGAGAAAGGCGTAAATTTGGAGGGTTTACGCCTTTGATTGAGGTTGGATTGGAGGTTAGAGGAGTCGATACTCTGCGCGTATCAGTCTGTTCGATTCAGTCACAATGCAGCCATCATTTCCGCTTGATGTGTGGTAGCCAGTGTATATCCACCACCAGGAGACATCCTGAGATAAGCCGCGGTAACTGGGGCGCTGGCTCCAAGTAGAACCGACAAGCAGCTGCGTTTCCCATTTCATCTGATATTCCAGTTTCATCAGCCAGCGTACTTCTACGTCCCTGCCAGCTTTCAAATGGTTGATAGCAGCGGTAGGCAACCTCAGCTTACTAATGCCGACGCTATCATAGAATTTGATAAATGGATTGGCAGCGAATGTCGGTTTACCGCTAACTTCGTCCCAGGTTGGCCATCGCAGGGCATAAGTTGGCTTGCTGCTAACTTCGTTCCATGTCGGCCACCTGGTAGCGTAGGTTGGCTTCCCTGACACTTCACCCCATGAGGGCCATCTGGTCGCAGTTGCAGGTATGCCTGATATTTGTGCCCAAGTGTGCGAATGATTGGCAGCCGCAGCACCGAGCCATGCTCTAACCGCTGCAGGGTCACTACAGAACCGCAAATAACTGTCGCTGGAATTGTTAATCCTGAAAGCAATAGCACCGCTGATAGTGTTTTGGTTTGCATAGTTGCTTCGGAACAATCGAGCAAACAGATCGCCAGCAGCGTCCCTTACTGCTACTGTATTAGCCGTTGCCGCGGATGAGTGAACTGTATTAGGAACGTTTGAAAGTCCGACCTCTGCTGCAGAAGGCCATCTAGTTGCATAGACTGGAACACCACTTAAGCGAGCCCAGGGGATATTCCCCGTTTCCAGTACCCCACTAGCATTGATCGTCCACTCACCAGCTGTCGTACTAATCCCATTTGGTCTTAACAGTATTTTCCCGGCAGAGCCACCACCAATAATGGTTCGCTTGTCTGTTGGGTTCAGGTACATCCCTTGTTGGTTATTCGCTGCAGCAACAAATGACAGCTGGCCAGATGACGATTGGAACGTATCAGCCTGAACAACGCCTGGCATTGTCACCATTGTGGCCGTTGCAATGATTCTTGGAGTTGCCGAGTTAGTGTTGGCATCGATATTCGCCTTGGTCGCAAAGGTCAAATACCAGGTATCACCAAGCGTACCAATGGCAAAACCGCCACCAACTGTTCTTTGACTCATCCAGGATGAAAAACCGCTCGTATTCCCCACAGTAGGTATCTTGTATGCCATCGAGGTTTTGAAACCAGTGATCCAAGATGATGGGGAAAGATGAGCGGTTACTTGCCCACTGGCAAATAGATTCTCTACGGTAACAGAGGCGTAGGCGGCACCACCTTGTTGGTAGAAGCGATAATCAGATCCAGCCCAAAGCTGTATACTTGCGCCATACACGCCTGGTTGGTGAAAACCCAGTGTTGGAACAACATTGCGGTTGCTCGTTCCACCACCTTTTACTTCTAAACCGCCGGTGTTGTAATCATTCCCTGAGCCGGTGAAAGAACCATGTTTAGCTGAAATGTTCCCGCTTACACTCAAATCACCAATAATGTCAGCACCAGCATTAAGGCTGGCTTTCCCTACGGATATGAAGGTTGATAGAGCCCTTAGTTCCTGCTGGATCCATGCTTTCTTATAAAAATAATGCCCCTCTGGCGCTGATGTTTCATAGTGTGACCAGGAAGCATTTTTCATACCTATTGAAGTTGAGCCAAAATCTGATGTGATACTGAGTATTCGGCCGGCGCCAATGCTCAGATTACCAAGGCCTATATCTTCATTTGTTGGTTTAAAGTTGGTTGAGTACCTGGTATTCCACTCGCTCCACTTGCCATTGACGTTGGCACACCAAAACTCTTTTGAACCACCAAAGTTTGAGGCTTCAATGCGCATGTAACCATCACTATGCACCTCTGTTTTGATGTAAAACCACTCGGCAGAGTTGCCCGGGGCATTCAGTAATTTCTGGCCGCGGTAGTAAGCGTTAGCCGCAGGTAGCTTGCGAAGGTCGTAGCCGTCATTTAACAGCATTGACGCGCCACCGAGGCCGTAATCACCCACCAGCATAGCGTTCTTACCGCCAGACTTAATTGGCCCTGTTACATCGATGCTGCCGCCGCGAAACGCATTAGCCCATACTTCTTTGAACCAGGCTCCAGGTTTCCCTATTGATTCTTTGGCCTCGGCCCCGGTTTTGTCTGCCGCCGGCAAAAAACCTTTTTCGGGTTGGGCTCTCGCCCAGAGTCCCAACTTTGGCCGAATTTCCCCACTGTTGATTTTTTCCCAGAACCCTTCCAGGGAAACCGATTGGCGGCGTAATAAATCTATCATTGGGGCTGTAATGGCGGTCACATCAGATGGGACATTGACCTCAGCCAAGATAATTGAGCCTGCCGGCTCGTCACCTACGTTTACAGCCACGATCTCAGCAGCTTTCACCTGACTATCGGCATTAACCTGATCTGTCTCTATATCGAGAGAATAGACAACCTTGAGACAAATAACTGATCGGCGGCCAGCAGGAACAGGGACGCTTACAGATGCTTGCTGGCGAACAGTTAGCAGGTAGCTTTCCCCTACTTCGACAGCTGCTGCGCTATCACCTGGCGATTGAATTAGTACCGCCAGGCCTTCGCCTGGAACCACATCAAAGCCATGATAGATCCCAGGGTTAATTATACCTCTGAGTTTTCTGTTAAGCGCAGATGAAGCATACGGCTCAAACGCCTGAATATCAGCGAGTAGAGCTTTATTGGCCAAGTTTGGAATGGCGCTCGAGGAGCCGGATATTCCCATGTCATCCTCCCTTAGTTGAGATTGGTTTCAATTGTGCCCGTTACCAGGTACCCACGGTCACGATTCACAACCGTTAATTGCCCCACCAGCATGGCCACGGCCTCACCCGTATCATCCAGAATGCAAGCCACGTTTACGTTTGCACCTGCCTCTGGGATTGTCTCTGCACCAGCTGGGATCTCGGTTCTCACTTTGATCTGGTGGGTATTCTCGTCATACGTGAATGATGGGCGGTTATCGATGTAGACGTTGGTTATATCTGCTTTGGTCGCAGTAAGGGGTATGGGCTTTACTTGGGCTGGATCTGTTGAAGTATCCAAGTACCCATATCCAAACTGGACAGACGTTAGTTTGAAGTTCGGTACCTGGCTGATGGATGAAACAGCCCGGCGGTCGAAGTATCGAGCCAGCAGAACACCCTTTGATGTTTTAGATTTTGTTTCCATGATGCGCCTTTCAACATTCAGAACATTGCGTGAATGGTATGTTTTCGGCACTCAAGAAAGCCAAAAAGCGGGGATTTATAGAATCTTATTTCCTAACATATTTCTAACAATGTCTTGTGTGAGCCCTATTCTGGTAT
Source organism: Shewanella sp. YQ_9 (assembly GCF_043103185.1). NCBI lineage: Bacteria > Pseudomonadati > Pseudomonadota > Gammaproteobacteria > Alteromonadales > Shewanellaceae > Shewanella > Shewanella sp. YQ_9. The sequence continues at coordinate 71,888 of NZ_JBICJO010000002.1, read as the reverse complement.
GACCTTGTTCGATGGCGCCGTGATGTGGTGATTAACCTATTTTTAACAGTGTGTTGAGTGGTGAAATTCTCCTAAAAAAATAAATTGTTACGCATGATTGACGGTAAAAAAATGCGGGAATATCCTAACAGCAGCGGACGCTGTAGTTCTTATTTCATGGAGAGTAATGATGTTTACCGCAAGCCTGGTCATAACTACCTATAATTGGCCGGAGGCTCTGGAGTTGTCGCTCGAGAGCGTTCTCAAACAAACTGTATTACCCAAAGAGGTGCTTGTTGCTGATGATGGCTCGGCGGAACCAACAAGGGAGCTAATCGAGAGGCTAAAACCGCGCTTCAATGCTGCAGGTTGCCCTCTGATCCATTGCTGGCAAGAAGATAAGGGCTTTCGAGCCGCCAGGGGGCGTAATCTGGCTCTGGCCCAAGCCACTGGCGACTACATGATTTATGTTGATCAGGATATGGTCATGGAAAAACACTTTATCCAGGATCATATCGAGGTCGCTGAAAAAGGCGTTTTTGTTGCAGGGATCCGGGTAAAGATAAACGAAAAATACACTCGAAGGATGATTGAAAAGAAAGACTTTTGGCCGCGGTTGTTTGGCCCTGGCGTCAAGTTTGATCGTTCTCTGGGTACCGTGAGAAGTAAGTTCCTGCGTTGCGGCCGGCGCAGCCCGGTTGAAATAACCGGAGATAAAGTATTTGGCTGTAACATGGCATTCTGGCGAGCAGATGCAATAGCGGTTAATGGCTTCAACCATGAATTTATTGGATGGGGGCCAGAGGACAAAGAATTTTATATCAGGCTTGCAAATAGGTTCGGTACGAAACGCCGATTACTGAAACATGCCGCTGTTGCATTCCATCTACATCACCCCGAACTGTCCAGAGCACAGCTCAAAGCGAACCAGGACTTATACTGGGAAGTGGTCAACAAAAAGATCCAGTATTGCCGCCTCGGCTTGAATGAGTTTTTTGATAATAGTCACAACATACCTCAGCACATGGAAACCCTGCTTTACTTGGGAACGAAGCAAGATAAAGCAGCATAAATAAAAGCCCGGGATTACCCGGGCTTTATCTTAATCTAGCGGTCTGGCATCTAGCCGTAAACGGTCAAACCTATCTATCGGGTTCTCCGGGGACGGGTAGATATTATTTGCCAAAAATGACTCAAAAAGCTGGCTGCCGGTCGATGATAACGGGATTGGTTCTACCATAGGGGCAAACTCTGTCAGTATTGTTTGCTCGGTGAAGTACAGCCACTCTTTGGGCTCCAGTATGTCGTAATGAATGATGATCCGCTCACCGTCATAAACTATGTCCAGAGGAATAAGCGGCTTTACAACCCTGGCCACCATGGCGCTAAATTGGGCCGTTGTGAAACCGGCCTCACTGAGAGCCCCGGAACTGACCTCAATAACCCCCCTCGATGTGAGAAAGTAATCATCCAAACTCTCATTGTTGTTGTTTATATCGTCTATTGTGCGCAGAGAGTTAACAATTAACCCGTTAACATCCTTCTTTGTATAGTCCTTGCTGCCAATCGGCGTTATTTGTTTAGGCGCGTATAGAGGCATCCAGCGAACAGAGATCCCCTTAAATTCGCGGCTAATGGCATTCTGGATGGGTAGATCTGTTCTCTTGAAATGAACCTCATCAAGTTTTTGCATTACGGCCAGGGGTAAATCTGCTTGCTCTACTGCATCGCTGAAATAGAAAAATTTACCCATTTCATCAATGCGCCGGCTGAGATCATCTGGGTGCATTGTGAAATATGAGCTCATGCCGGCAATACGGTCATATACAGGCCGCACTTGCTCATCAAAAATGAGCTGAACCGCATCTGCAAACTCAGTCCAAACAGGGCTATTCTGCTTTGCCTTTGTTAACTGTCTTGATAACCAACTATCACCCGCCATCAGAGATCCTTATAGCTTAGGTTAATGACCGAGTTATCAATATCTAAGTAGATATAGTCCTCGAGCTTCGGCTCGCCAGGATACTCTGACCAATCGATTTCAAAGTCGTAAAAAATGCCTAATTCCTCAATAAGTTTGGATACGTCTTTTTTGAGGATCTTCACCGGCCTGTCTTTTGTCGGAATACGGCCATAAACGGCTCTAACTGCGTCTTTAACGGTCTTTTTAACCATTAAGAAGTCTTTATCGCCTGTGACAGCACCATCCAGCACAATGGTGAACGGGAGCTCGTTGGCCAGCACGTATTTGTAGCGCTTGTTCAGATAATTTGTGTCCCGCATCAGATCTGAAATGATGGATGATAGCTGCGACTGATCTAACTTGGATGAGAAAGCAGAGACAAACACCGTATTTATATGCTCCAGTGATCTAACTCCGCCGTCCTGTCGTTCCTGTTCCTGCTCTCCCCAGGCATTTACCCAAACCAGGTTGGCCATGTTGGATTTGATGTAATGTGCGTAATCATCATCCCAGGCCAGCTGATTATCAAAAGAGGTGATGTTTAGCGCTCCAGCCCGGGTTTCCTCAGCACTTTCTGCGGCCGCGCCGCCAACAATTGGAGTTTTGGTTGAGATAGCCAGGTTGTTGTTTAAGTGTGATGAATCACCGATGAACTCGAGCGGCTGCCGGTCAATAAGAGTGGTGTCACCGTCAGTCGTCCAGACTTTCAATGTGATAGTCGAGCCAACTGGCGGGATCATGCCATTTATGCCGTTCCCGAACCGAATGCCCAGCTGTTCAGTTGGCTTGTAAAATTCGGCATAGGCTTTAGTCCTTGCATCGGCTCGGCGGAACATAAAGCGCTTTTCCCATAGCTCAGCAGCTCCTGAGCTGGTGGATACGTATACATCAACTCGGTGAGTTATCGCTGTGACGGCGCGAGGGAGCAGTATCTCGCAGAACTTCTGTTCTTTGGTCACTGTCGATGAGAACACTCTCAATACAAGCTGTGATATTGGAACATCAACAGACTCACCGGCGGGAATCTCAACAGCTTTAGTGACAACATACTGAATTGAAGCTTTTGATATGATCGGGGCATCCCGGGGGATCGACACTAACTTGCCTGAGAAGTTTTGAACCAGGGCGGTACCCATAGACGGCATACGCTTGCGGCCTACATAACCACGATCCTCTGCAGATGCTAGAACGCTCGAGCGTTTTACTGCAGTGCTAAGAAAACACTCTTGCAAGTAGCGATAGCCGGAGAATATGGATTTAGAAACCATTTGCCCGACAAACGTTGACTGCATAGCAACAAACTGACTGCCGGCAAGCCGTTTCCATTGTGAAAACCCCGTCAGGATCCCCTCAAAAATAGACTTGTATTCGTTTGCTGTTTTCATCCTAAATATCCTTCGATAGCTCACCAGATGGCAGGCCAATGGTTATCAAAAAGCGGTCTGGTTCTACCGGGTGTGGCTCGCAAAATATCGACTGTATAACGATTTCTGGAATGTCTCTTGTTAACCCGTTAATGATGTGAAACTCGATATTGACGGCTGTATCACTGGAGTTTGTCGGCTCATGCTGAAACTGCTTCAACTCATTGCCCCAGCTCGGTAAGCCGTACACACTACCCCTTGGCGTATCCAGCCATTCAGCCACCTTATTGAGATCTGCTGCCGCACCTTGCATCACTCGAACCCCGGACTCTGACAGGCTCATCAAGTATTCAATCTCAAACTGCACTTGCTACCTCATAGATCATTGGCTTCTCGGCGTAGTCGTGTATCAGAGAAGTCGTTTGGTACTGATGGCCCTTGTGGATTGCTCGCCGCCCTATGGCCTCTTGGTGTTGTTTTTGAGTTGTTTTTGTCCAGCTTCTTATCGATGGAACGCAGCAACTTGGCCACCTCCGGATCAGCGATTACAACTGGTGCCTCATCCCGTTTTTCCTTGCCCTTCATCTGTTCTTGGTGTGATGAGTACGCGACAATTTGCTCAATATCAGGAACAGATATAGGGCTTATGTTCATATCAGCAGGCGTCACTGATGATGTGGCAATGCTAGAGTTTTGCAGCCTTAATTTCCCGTTTTCGGGAGATTTGGCGCTAGATTCATCCTCGATAACTTTTAGGACTGGTGGAGCGTTCCTGCCCCGGCCCAATTGACCGGGCGCTGGTTGATTGGATTCAAGGTTGTTAGCGCCAAAGTCGGCGGCGCCTGGATCCTCAACAGGCTTTTCCTGTGGGGTTCCTTGGGTTTTATGGGCCTCTTGTGCTTGTGTTTGCTTCGGCATTACTTCCTTGGCACTGGATGGGATCTCACCCCCGCCGAGCTTATAAACTCCCTGGGCAATATCCTCAGCGCTGATACCGATGAGCTCACTTAGGCCTCCAAAGCTCAATATGTTACCGGTGGCCATCGACATTTTCTGGCCAAAGGTCGCCTCTTGCCCTTCTTTTAAACCAAAGGCTTTAGCCTGGGCATCGTGATCCAGGTACCCGCTGACACCATCAAAGGCAGCCATAGCAACCGTTAAGGGCAGTGCCAACTTACTGAGAGCTGCGCCTCCCATTCGTAGGGCCGAACCACCAGCTTTGAGCATCCCACCACCAGCAGATAGGCCAGGCTTGGCCATGGTGCCAGCTTCCCCAAAGAAAGCCCCGGCGCCGGCAGGCATTCTTGAGAATTTACCGCCCCTGGCCATGGATGGGCGCCCTGTTCGGCCCCGGGTTCGACCTTTACCTTTTCGGCGGCCGCGCTTATCTCTATCGCCAAATGCATCAAAGGCATCGCCGAGTAAACCGCGGCCTCCTCCAGCATTGGTCAGCTTCATGTCGATAGCGTCTTTAATTTCTCCCAGGGCGCGAATTGTTTCTACATGCTCTTGTTCAGCTCCGGCGTTCCTGGCTTTCAGGACGCTAAGGCTTTCATAGTCAGTTTTGCTTGGGAGAGGCTTTAGCTTTGTTTTGAGTGCAAGTAACGGCTCGGTGATCCGTGTCTTGATAACAGATAGCCCTGATTTTGCCTCAGAGGCTTTCTTACTGGCCTGCTTGGTGGCTGTAGCCGCAATCATTGGGGTACCCCTGACCATTTCCACCATGGCCGAGCCGGCACCGCTGACTTTTTCCTTGGCGCCGACCACTTTGTTTTTGGCTGCAGCTTTGAGATCGGCGAAAGAGTTTATATCGTTCTCAGCGAACCGCTCTTTAACGTCAGCCATCATTTGCATCATTTCCTGAGCAGCGAGGAAATATGATCCACCCATGGCCACGCCGGCAACTGTTCCTGCGCTGGAATTAGGGCTTGCAAGTGACCCGATAGCACTAAATGCCGCGATTTTGGCAACACTTTTACTCACTGAGCTCAGCAGGGAGGTTTGCTGTTTCTCATCGGCTCGAGCATCTTCATTATTGGTTTTCGAGCCGGTACTTGCTGCCTCAAATTTCTTGCGCTCAGCTTTTGAGGCAAAGCGCCCGGACGAATGGCGCAACTTGCCATCGGAGCCTTTCTTGAACTGACTGAGATCATCTGGTGAGAAATTGCTAATCCCTGCTTCCCGGGCAACTGGTTTTTCGCTGGCATTGTCATTTCCAGGTTTGGCTTTGTTGGATTCTCGCCGTGCTGGTTCTGGCTGCTGGTGGAGAGGGATTTCTGTTATCTCCAGTGAGCGCTCATTTGCATTTTGGGGCTTCAAATGACTTAATTTTGGCTTGCCTTCTTCTGACAATGAAACGCGTTCATTTGTCATTTTTGAGTCAATCGGCTTGGCCTGAGTTTTTTTGCCTTCTTGGAATTGCTGTTTTTCGGCGCCAAAATCGTCATTTTTGACATTTAATTTATTTTTAGTGTCATTTTTATGTCTTTTACTGTCATTTTTTGGATAGTTGGAAGAAGGCGACCTATCGCGCCCTAAATTGACCTTGTTCCGTAAAATCTGCTCCAGCTTGCTAAATCCGGCATTCAATTCATGGATGTTATGAGCCGATGACTTTTGTATTGCCCTGGTGATCTCGGACAAGTCCAACATAGCATCAACTGAGAAATTCTCGGCTGCCAGGCTTTGAACCTGGAGCGTGTCAACTTGACCGTTAATCGGTTCTACAGCGACTTCCGAGATCGAGGCTTTCTTATCGACTGGTTCCATTCTTTTTATACCGCTCAATTAACGCTTCGTTGAGAGCCAGCCCATAACTGATAGGTGTTGAACGAACATCACCAATTGGCTGGTTTCCGTAGATAGTCAGGTTCTTAACAATGATCATTAATCCCTGTTCGCTATACCGCAGGAATAAAGTGCTGACTGTGAAAGGGGAATAGCAACCGCCGAGGCGTTGCCTGTCCCTCCGGCTTGTTTTCGCAGTAGATCACTGGAGAGTTAATAAAGACCTCGCCATCAATTACGGAACAGTTCAGGCCGTGTTTCAGGGCTTCTTTGGCGGCTTCTGTAGCAATAACCAGATCCTGGTATTCGGAAGTGCGGGACATTTTGTTAATCAGAGCCATTTTGTTTTCAAGTGCTGTATCAAAATCGCCATCTTCACCAGGTAATGAAAATGAGTGTGCCACGCTGAACACGCGCAATTTAGCGTTTTCAATACTGTGCTCTCGAGAGCCAGGCTCCAGCGTGCTCAGTATCAGTTTTTGCTGCTCCATGTGTTCCATGGCTCTGCCGTTGGGATGATGCAACATGAGCTCTTGCTCCTTGCCGGCAATGCTCAATTTCTTTTTGATGAACGGAGGGCAATTTAATGTGATCGATTCATCATCTAAATCCATTAAGTCAATATCGACAACATGCTTCTCGCCGCAATCGCTGCAGGTGTATTGAAAGGGGATCAAGGTATCAGGGCTTATGCAGACGAATACCCACCATAGCGCCGCGATCCTGTCCTGGGCCGTCCATGTGGCACTATCATTAACCTGCCCTATCTGAATCAAGTTGAGATACTGAGTCGCTGAGCGCTCGCTCAAGGCCTCATTGAGGCCTGAGAACTCTATACAATCTTCAATCGTGGGCTCACGGAATTGAACCGTTATCTTCTTGTTGCTTGGCAACATAAAAACCGGGATAGCCATGTTTTACTTTCCTTTAGAAAGCAGAGTGCTTTCTGAATGTCACTTGGAAACTGACAAATGTGCCTCGTTCATCCCTGGAGCGTACAAAGCCACCGTAACCAGTGGCCCAGACCAACCAGTCCCTGTAGAGAACTTTCTCGTCGTTATCGAGCAGTCGATACATTCTCATCTTGAATAAATACTCAGCTGGTAGGTTCACTGTGCCGTCCTCGTTGACTACCCTGGATACCAACTCTTTGAAGAAGTTTTCACAGCGGGCGTCCTCGTTGTCCCGGATTGTTAGAGTGATCTCCCCAGCTGTCTTATGAGAGGGACTGGTTACTGTGTTGCTACCAATTTGCTTTTCGTCAGCCTCAATTGTCGCGCCGCCATGCTCGATAGACTTTGCGTAAATATCAAAATCAGTAGGCGGCTTTACGCCGGGGCCGGAAAATTCCAGTAGCCACTGCCACTGATGTTGAAATTTGGTATGTACTAACTTGTTCGATAAGGATCTCAGCTGTTTAAGCATCGATTTCACCTCTTACGGATGGATTGACGCCATGGGTACAATTTCCCTGTTGGCCCTCATCGATGTTTCTAAAAGCTGCTGCTGGTTAATGCGATCTTGCCGTGTTGGCAGTCGTGAAGCGTCCATTTTCCCGCTGGTTTCAACTCGAGCTATGCGGTCGTCATTGTCCATTGCAATCAACACCTCGAGGTAATCAGCTATCAACCCAGTTACGCGATTGGGGATGTGCGATTCTGGCTTATCTGCGTAGTAAGCGAGATCGACAAAATAGCTGTAATCAAGCGGGTAGACGGCCCCGGCCGGCACATGGATTGAGTGGCCACCATCATCCGTGTCATAGACTGAAACAGGTACAAAGTCCTGATTAGCGTCTTTGCACATTGCATGTGCCAGAAAGGCGGTTGGCGCGGTCATAAGGCCACCAGCAGGAGCCTCTAAAACTGGTATGGTTTTAATGCACCCCGCCATATCTCTATACGCAGTCAATGACTGAGCCAGGTAGCTTCTTATTGCATCTTGGCCCGTCAAAAGGAGCGTAAAACGGCTGGTAACGCTTTCCACCAATTCAGATATTTTCATTAGAGGCTCCAGTCCATTAGTCGATCCAGTTGTACCGAACAGTGATTGTCGGTTTCACTATTGCGGCCTGATCCTCGGTAGAGAGCTCGATAACGTCACTACGGATCTTGCAGTCTCTGAGTAGTCTGGTCTGTTCTTGGCCAGGTTTACCGCCTGTGGATTCAGGAGTTAGGGATATTTCAATGTCCACGTACTTTTTGTTGAGAACAATGTCCCGGATGTGTTTTAGAGCAACCCCTTTGATTGTCTCCGCAACCATCAAAGTAATTTCTCCGGAGTTTTCCAAAGCCCCATGCTGAACAAACATGAGGCCCATTGGGCCATAGTCCTCTACATCGGTTCGGCCAGTTGCCGGAAGTTGTGCGGAGCGCACCAATACGCTCAGCTCGTCATAACCAATAAATTTAGTTAGGAACTCGAAAGCCAAGGCCTTTTCGCCGGCTGACTTGTTCCTGGTGTATTGGCTTTTCAAAAAGCCGATATTGCCTTTTGCGTTGTCATGTCCAGTAGCCATAAATTACTCACTTATAAAGATTTGGTACTTGAGTGCGGTTTGTCATTCGATCCATGGTTATAGAGAGCTGCGCCGTGTTCCTGGTCATATAACCTTTGGAGTCCCTTGGGGCATCCAGCTCATACGACACTTCACGGATCTGGCATTTGGGGTAGATTTGACGGCGGCCAATGTTGATAGAACACGTTTTAGGAATGGAACCAATACCTACCGTTTCAGCGAGCTCCGGCGATGCCATCTGCTCGAGATACATCAGAGCGTCCTGAACTTCCGTTTTCGCATTGCGAAACGCTTTAAAGTACACAGGGAGATTGATCTCATGTGGCCCAATCCCCTCCCATACTAAAGCCGTGTTCATCTGAGATTTTGATGTTGTTCCAGTACCCGCTTGCACAAGATCAGCGCCTTTGGATACCCCGCCACCAGCTTGGCCAACCGTGTCACCCTCAAATGGGTTTTGCCAGAAGTTGCTCAGTTGCTTACTGGCGCCCTCTCCGATATAACCAATGACCGTGATGTCGCCCTGGTTGATATAGACTTTTAAGTGATCACTCACTGAATCTTTCAATGTCATGCCGACAGTCACAGTCATTTCACTACCCCTTACAGGCCTGCAGATTTACGCTTGCGCATAGATTTTTTGCGCTTGGCTTTTGCTGCTGCAGTATTGGCCTTCAAACGGGCCTTCTTGAGGGATGCACGTTGAGCAGCGCTCAGGATCTTGCGTTTGAGCGGCTTTTTAACCCATTTCACTTCGCCGTCACGGATGACTTTTTTCTTGGCTTCGGTCATGGCTTCTGTGGCCACGCTGAACTCTGCGATAAGTTCATCATCATCCCGTTCTTCGGCTTCCAGGATGGCGGCCAGTTTCGTGTAGCAGCGTTCCGCGGCTGCATCATCACCCTCTGCCGCTTTATAGGCGGTTTCGGCGTTGATACCCAGGTAAACCATAGCCTCGGTCATTGCATAAAGAGTCTCGTTGTAGGCCTCCTCCTCCTCCTCGCTGATTTCGCCATCATCATCAATATCAGCGACACCCTGGGCCGTTAAGTCCAGATCATCAGCGGTCGGTTCACCATTGGTTGACCAGCTGAGCACGGCGGCCATGCCAGCGGCACGATTGTTAACAACGGCAGCTTGGCTTACTGCCTCGAACATTTTTTCCAACTGGTCGTCTGGAGAGAGAGTTTCGGCAGCTGAGGCCGGTTCAGGTTGTTGCTTGTCGCCGAAGATAGCCTCAAACATCTTTTCGGAGTTTTGGCGGCGCAAAAATGATTGTTGAAAGTCCATATTTTCCCCTTACTTAAACAAAACAGGTTTGCCGAGAATGCGGCGAGAAGAACCAGTTACACACACCCACCAAGTCACTTCCCAAAAGTCGATAGCCACCTGTTTGATTTCAAACACATAGGGTGCTTCGCCTTGGTCTGGATCCCGCGGTGACACCAGGGCATTTGCGGCCACGTAGCCGTCCAGAATGTCTTCCAGGCCTCGCTTGATAGCTGAGCGGGTATCCTCGTCAGGCTCGTGTTGAACCTGCTTGGCCAGGCGTGCAAAGTCGCGGCTGATAGCGTCAACCGTTGAGGTCACATGCTGGAATCGCAGATAGTCTTCTTTCACGCGAGTAGTCAGCGCATCGCCGATCATCAAAGTGCCGTTGGGGGCTAGATCGAGGCGATTGAGGCGGACTTTGTAGAGTGCTTCCAGATCTGGCTCGTCCAGGCCTTCAAATGGTTGAACCTCCTTGCGATTGATCAAGCCACGCTCTACACCTGCCGGTGAGTAGTGGTACCCGCCTACGCTGCCTTCTGCTTTAGCTACGCCCATAGCCTTTGCTTTGAAAGCAATGCCTGATAGCCCCCAGTGAGCCCTGTGGTCGCTGAAAGGATCTTTTGCGTAGTACGGGAAGAAATAGCATGCCAGGCGCTCGCTGCTGTATGCTGCGGCCTTCATGGCTTCTACTGCTCCAGACCAGTTATCAGCAGCCACATCGGCAAACATATCGATCCGGCGGTCATTGGCCACTTTGACCAGCTTTTCAATAACGGCGCTGTCAGTGATCCCCAGGGATACCACGGCCGTAAACTCAACCATGGCCGAGCTTAAAACGGCTATGCCCTTTTCCCACTCCAACTGAGTGATTTCAGTCGCGTTGCCGCTGGTGGCGCCGACAAATGGAGTTTTGCTGATACCGACAAGTGCCGATGGATCCAGTTTTTCGGACACAACGACTCGGCACTGTGCGCTTGAGCGCTCCAGAACGTCAGCAATAAACAAGCTGCGGCCATCATCATCGAGGGCGTTAATGTTCGAGGACACATGCCACTCGTTTGCGATGTACTCATTACCAACAGAGTCATTTGCGTATACCCGCAAATTGAACTCATGCTCTGCGTTTTGGATAGCCGTTAGCTCAATGCTGCGAGGGGATGTATCGCCGTCTATCGGGTAGATGGCCAACAACTCTCCTTCCTGCAGAACTGGCTTACTGTTGAATGCCAGGGCCGTTGCGCTGGTGGTGTTTTTACCTGTCTCAACATTGACGCCGGATGCAGTTAGGACGGGGTATTTAGCGGTTGGTGGCGTAATTCGCACAACATAACCGTCACCGCCCAGGAGCGCATCATTCAAACAACGCATAGACGCTGCAGGCAATCCGGCAGATGGCCGAGGTGGATTACCCAACTTTTCACGCCAGTTCGCGCCGGTTACACGGATAAGCTCAAATGGTTTACCCCGTTCAGATACAACCAAACCACAAAATACGCTGAGGCCTCCGGCGCTGGTGGTCGCAATAGTTTGAGAGGCATCGATTGGGCCTACTGCAATATCAGCGAAGTTGCCGATCGCTTGGCTAATTTTCATTGTTTAGCCTCCTCAACCTTGGTTTCCTTGGCTTTGCGAGTTTTAGCCTTTGTTGCTGTCTCATCGCTTTTCACCGCCGTATCGCTTGAGTCTGACGGTTTCTCACTTGGAGTCGCCGCTTTAATGGCTTCGGCCAGTTGTTCGCGCAGTGACTCAATTTCGCTTGCAAGTTGGCTTTTTTCGGCCAGCAGGGTCTTTGACTCGGCTTCGGCCTGCTCTTTGGCCTTTTTCAGCTCCAGAACTTCACTGGCCGGCACATACCCACCAGCAGGAGCGGCTTGTTCATCCGCGTCAGCAACACTCACTTTTAAGCCGGGTAGTGCTGTAGCGGTGATCACAATGTTGTCTGCTGTATGTCGATTGACAGAGAGAGTGGTTTTCTTTCGCATTGGGAAACGATATTCACCGATGCTGTAACTCTCATTGCTATCATTGACTACAGTCAGTTTTATTAAATTCTTCATAAAGTTATCCTTGCCGTTGCTGAATGATTGCCGGGCAAAACTGCCCAGCAATTACATTAAGGTCAATTTGTTAGGAAAGAATCAGGCGGACTTTACGGAAGAACTTGTAACCGTCAACCGGAGCAATATCGCCATAGGTCAGCTTCCAAAGCGTGTCACGATTGAACAGAGCCTTATCTACATTGTGGCGGTACAGGGTCGCAGGTACGGCATCACCGGCCAACAGACCAGCCTGGGAGAAGTCAGAGCCGCGAGCGTAAGCCAGCATTTCATCATCAGCCAACTTATAGCCACCCACACTGACACCTTTAGGCACCTCATAGATCTTCCACTTGCCGAAGAGAAGACCACAGTAATGAGGGCGAGGAACCTGGCGATAACCTTCGACTGGTACAAAGAATGGAGCTCCCAACGCTTTAATTGCAGCTGCAGCGCGTGGGCCGGCAAACAAGCCAACCAGTCCAGACACGCGGGTGTCATTCAGCATGGATTCCGACAGGATCAGCAGTTCCTGGTGCATTTCCTCGTACTTCTCTTTGAAGTAAGCACCCTGAGCCACCTGGAGGTTAATTGCCATGGTGTCAGTATGGTGGGCAGCCATCAGCATGTCTGTCAGGTTTTGCATGTCGTTGTTGTAAGCAAGGACATTGCGCATTGAATCAGTGTTCATATTGCGCAGATCCAGGCCGTATTCACGACTCATACGCCAATACGACTGAATTGAGTTACCGGACGCGATGATTGATTGGTGTGGCACCACAATGAAGCTTTCCATCGAGAATGCAATCTCGGGGATTACAGATGAGTTGTGTTCAATATCCACATCAAACTTGATACCAAGCTTGCCTGCAGCGGCAGGTAAGGCCGGGGAAATCTGGAACGCCAGCTTACCGTTTGCTACATCGGAGTCTGAGCTCTCTGAAATGTTGTAGCGTTTGCCGCCGTAATCAAAGCTACCGAAAAGCGTACCATTCAGAATTGAGCTGGCCACTTCACGGCCGTTCAACATAATGCGCACTGACTTAGCAATTGCACCGACTTTGGGGTTTTGGTTCGGAATTACACCGACCAATGCGCCGGCATCTTCCACAGGCGCCTTTTCATTGTAGATATAAACAATGAATTTCTCTTTGGCGCCATCCGGCTGGACAGGGGATTCATACACTTGCTTCATGCTTGAATACTGTGCCATCCAGGAATCTTCAAGGACTTCACCCTTCTTAACGTCACCGAATGCAGTATTGGCTGTCCGGCGGATACGGAAAACTTCGGATTCATCACGGCCGCCCTGCATGTAAGTTGCTGCATCGCCGGTAGTTGTAGCGAGCAGGGTTGGCAGAATGAGCGCTGCAGTTTTAGCGCGTAACATTACACCGTCAGAGGTGGTGGTATTAAGGCCTGTGCTTTCAAACATTTTTGATGATGCTTCACCATGGCCAAGCATTGCTCCCATGGTTTCAGCAGCGCAGGCAAGCACTTCATCACGTACTTCACCGTGAGCCCGGCTGTATTCACGAATTGCAGTAGCCCAGGTTGTAGCTACGCCCAGCGCGGCTTTGTCGTCACCAATGGACTCAAATAACGGAGACTTGGCCACGCCGTCACGCATACTCGCCACCAGCTCGGCGGGGTTGCTGATCATCTGGCCATTTTCATTGAACTGGGGGTTAATACAAACACCGCGCACTGCTTCGGCACCTTTAGAAATGGTGGCCAGGCGCTGATTGTATTTCTTCATATCACTCATAGAACTTTTCCTTTTTAAACTGTTAGGAAGTGCGCTGTGTGTCGGGTTGCCCTTCCGTTATCACGGGGGCATAACCCCCAACACTGGCGAGTCTATGGAGGGAAAAAATGCAAAACAAAAAACAGGGGAATTAAGGAAGCGTGTTAGGAAATATCATGGTGTTGGCATAAAAAAACCCGCTTAGCGCGGGTCATTAGGGGCTTATTCGAGAGTACTTATCTTTGGCCACGGATCTTTTTGCTGCAGTATTTTTTCAAGTGAAGCGTGTTTGTCGTTTCTGTCGTATGGCCCCCAGAATCGAACTACCTTGGGCTCCCAATATGCGAGAAGTTCATGCCCATTATCCAAGGCTTGGACAAAGGCAAACTCTTTGCCGGCGCTGGTGGCAGTCACTACAGTGCAGCGTGAATCGAGATCATCAAATAGTAGGGTACCTGAAACAACTTTCATCTTATCCTCGGCTCCTTATGTGACAACGATTTGGAATGGATCAAGATAAAGCCAAAATTCCTCATCGTTCCCCTTGTGTGTGGGGATGGTTGTGTTATTATCGAACTGTTCCCCATACACATGGGGTTGTTGAGTTAAAACAAAGTCCATGTAGAAAGGAACAACCATGAAATACCCATTCACAGTAGACAAAGACGGCACTAACACAACGTTTATTATCTCAAATGCACACACCTTATCTGAGAAAATGCCGTCAAGAGCATCTGTGTTAAAACTCGAGAGCGGAGATCTCCGCGTTCATTGCACAAACAAACGTGAGGCGGCAGACGTTCGCTATCAGCTGGGATAGTGAACAGTAACAATCTAATTTCATAGGACGATAAAGCATGAATAAAGATCCACGCCCCAAATATACCGGCCGCCTTCGGATGGCCGGAGTCGATGCCGCACTTGCAGAGATCACGGAGCGCAGCAATAGAAGCACAGTATTGCTGGCTCAGGTTTTATTTGATGTTGCTCGCCATCAAGGAGATAGCCCCGCAAATATTTGTGAACGATTGAAAGGCGAGCGAGACAACACATCAGTACAGAGCCAATTGGGTAAATTGGTGAAATATGGCTGGGTTGAGCTGGTGGATACTCAGTATCAAAACGGTGAGTACCCTAGGAAGCTCACATTCTTGACTCCGGCTGGGGCCGCGCTACTGAAGTTGGGTAAATAGTTGTTTGAGCATCAACAACTTAACTATTTAAATAATAAGGTTTCTATTATGTTAACTGCTGAAATGAAAGAAAAGATTGAGTTCGAGGCGAATCTAGGAGGAGAGCGCATTACTGGGATTCGTCTATATCGCATCTTGGGGTGTCACCTTGACGACGATGAAGCTATGTGGGTGGCCGCGCTTGGATACTTTGAACAGTGTCGCGGCAATCTAAAAGAAAAAGCCGCTCGAGCTACCGCTTTGGAACAACAGCGAAAATTCAACCAAGCCCAGAGAGCGGTAAAGCGAGAAGACCAACGACTGAAAAAGAGCCGTAACCTGCATTTAGCAGCAATTATAGGGCGGATAAAATACGTTCTGAAAGGTGATCTGCTTACCGTAACGTTTCCCCAGGGGGCCATTGTTGGCCTGGAGCCAGCAAAAGCGGTAAGGGCTTATTTGCGGCGTAAGGGAATAACCAGGATCGGACGGACACTTGCTAATGGAGTGGCTTTTTCTGGTGAGGCAATGGCCGAGATCCTGGCTTGGCTCGGTTCGCGCCTGCAACCGGCTTCCTTGGCGGCGAGGGAAATAGCAATGATACCCCTTGGAATAGTCATGCGCTGCTATCGCATTGTAGAGGTATCCGGCTTTGTCCCTTGTCCTGGGGGAGGTGATTGGCGAGAGAGAATAAGCCTTGGAGTGGTCAAGGCAAATGGCCCGTTACGAAGTTTCAATATGACCTTGCTATAGGAAATGAGGATGACAGGCATAGTTTCACAGCGGTATATGTCATGCAACAGATCAACAATAATGGTTCGGGTACCAGGGTGCAAACAGCGAAATTTTCATAAGCTAAAGGCTCAAGAGGCCATTAAGTTCAGAGATAAACTCTGCATTTTGGTTGGGCGGGATCCTTATGCTAAATCTCATCATCAAGCTGGCCGCATACACACTCAGCCTCACTCTGATAAAAGTAGTGAACTGCCAGCAGGTATTTGCTTGGCATCATACAAAAGGGTGCTTGCAGATGGCTCTGAGCAAACATATCAGAGAGTTATAGCTCTTGGGTTCCCTGGTTCTATTCCAAAATCGAAAAGCTATTCAGTTATGAAATATGGCAAAGCCGAGGCTATAGCCATGGCTATAGATTGGCGTGAAAAGTCTCAACCAAGGCGATGATTAATAGTGGAGAATTTAATGGATAATCACGAAGGTAAAGTTTGCTCAGCATGTAAAGGAACTTGTGTTGGTGAGGCCAAGGTTCAGCCTATGGCTGAATGGGTAGATGCCGGCAGGCCAATGCAGCCAATCCAATGTCAGCGCTGTAAAGGTACTGGCCAAGAGCCTGAGTATAGCGTTAGCTGTTCCATCTGTGGATTTGGGGAATACTACGTCCATGGAGAGTATATACCCGAAGACTGCCCATCGTGCGGTGAGCACAAGGAGTTTGTAATATTGGCCTTGGCACAACTGGACGCTGACTGAGAGGGGAAACACGCATGCAGCGCCGAAAACCAATCACTGGGGATATAGCCCTGGTCGAGATGATCTGCGACAGCTGCAAGCGCGGATATATGCGAGTTGTTGACGGGGAACGGGTAATACACTCGAACCCAAAACTGTGGAAACATACGTGCTCAACTTGCGGTGAATCTGGGTGGTTATCCATCCCATACCCATACATTGAGTACAAAGGCGAGGATTTCATGCTGGCCAAACACGCCAGGTTTCAAACTGAGATTATGCCTGTGAACATCAAGAGAGAGTGACGGTACCAAGCCGTCACTCAATTTTGTAGTTACCCCCAGGAGTAAAGCTCCCTGAAACCTGGGCCTTGCCATTAACCCCATTTGTAACGCCTACCGCGGCCGCATAGGCGAGATCTCCCGCTCTGGCATAATCACCTTCGAGAACAAACCCTTCACCGGACAAAGCCGCTCTGAGTGCTGACTCTACTTCCCCCCTGGTTAAGCCAACCAACTTGAATGTACCGGAGGCATCGGTCGGAATGCTCACTATCGACTGTTTGAGTATTGTGGTCGTTATCCCCTTGGCCAGTGCCCGGTGCATTCTGTCTGACCATGCAAATTTGTTATCGAATCGGATCCCGGACTTTGCAAGACTGTCGCGGATTTTACTCGACATTCCAGCCTCGCTTAACTCTGATACGTGGTATGTGCCTCCAGCATGAGCGGGAACTGTCACAATCCCGCTATCGTGGAGCTCGCCGGCCACACCATCACCAATCGCCTTAGCCGTTATCATGCCATCTGAAAACTTGCTTGTTAGGTCAAATCCTCGGGACAAGAACGCCCCGGCCACCAGCTGCTGAATGTCTGTATTCGTTACGGACATGATTAGTACCCAGCTGTGCAGGTGCTGCTGCCATCCCCATGGTTTAACCCGGTGTAATGGCATTTGTGGGCCGTAGTAACTATGCCTGAACCTCCATTAAGGTGGATTTTTGGCGCATCCACTGTGCATTGAGTTGCAGCTTCGACTTTTACGTTTGCTTCATCAGAGCGGATCCATATTTGCTTGCGGCCAATGACCTTGATCTGCAGCATGGCCTCCACCAGGAGGTTTTTCTCTGTAGAGCTGAAACTATCCTCCTCGGCATGCAATACCAGCTGGCCATCCTTTGTTATCTCGACAGCGGTACCCGTCCCTTTATGCGTGACTCGATACGCCCCTGACGCCGTTTGTTCTATCAGGAAATTGAATTGAGTGCTCACCCTGTCTTTGTGATATTTGGCTGGCTCAGGTTTAGGCTGCGCCCCTGTTCGCTTATGCGTATAGCTTTGGTCGCCGGCGAATGACTCTGCCGGTAGATTTGGTGTCCCCCCTGGCGCAAAGAAACAAGAGCCAGTGATTATTGGGTACCGGCTATCGCCGCGGTCGAACTCACACCAGACCAAATCACCGACTTGGCACGGTTTAAAATCGCCATCGTTGGGCCTGGCGCCGACCGGGAGCGCATACTCGGCCCAGGGCAACTGCTCCACCAGCAGAGAATCCCACAGGCCCATGACACGGATCCGGCAGCGCATTAGCTCCTCTGGGTCGCTGACATCCTCCACAATGCATCGATGTTTGCCCAACAACAAATTACTGACTGGTTCCATCAAGGATCTCCCCCATTTCACATACCGTTATGTACTTGGTTCCTTGCTGCCAATGCCGAGCCCCGAGTATCAACTGTCGATATGGGACTGACTCATCAAAGATGGCATCAGGGATTAGCTGGTTCAGTTCGAGCTTGATCATCATCCCGGGAGCAAATCGACCATCACCCGCTAAGTGGCAATCCATCACATTTACCGGCGCCAGGTTACGCGGCCCCAGGAACGGTTTCTGGCTATGTGATAAAAAGGACGGTGGGTAGTCATTACCCATCTTGATCATGCCTTTCTGCAGATCCCAGCAGACGTAATCGCGGAAAACCTCTCGAGCGACCGAGCGGTTGGGGTGGTATCTGTGGTACCCCTCAATCCGAGGATTGTTAGAGTGAGGCCTCATGTATTCAAATTTGTGGGCGTCCTCCTGGCTCTCCAGCCAGCTTAACTGCTTAACGTATAGTTTCCCCCTGGATAACCAGATTGCGGCCCCATAATCAGCCCTGAGCCGCTCGAGCATTACTGATAGAGTGCTGCCTGGGAGGCAGTGATATGTCCATTTACCTTCAAATCCACGATCAATGACTAACTCATAGCCTGGAAATATCTCGGATAAAATCTGCTGTGGGTTTTTATCGATAAAGAATGCTGGTGCCTTTACAGGCTGCTTTATCCTGTGAATGTCTGCCTGCAGGGCTTCAACGCATAGCTGGTCGCCCTCTCCCCAGTTTGAACCGACAATGAAAGACTCCTTGAAAAGCACATCGCCTCGGCCCTCTGCATCGCCGATACCCAATTCGATTAAGCTGCCGTTCTTGAGGCCTGCTTGATCTTGCAGGAACTTATGAGGGTCGTTGCATCGTAGCATCAGCTTTGGGCCTGTCAGATTCATACGCTCGATGTATGTTCCCTCGGCCAGCATCGATACCCCTTGTTCCTTGCCATCGATGGCCAAGGACTGAAAAAACAGCTCGGAGCTTATGTGAGAGTGCACCAGGGGCATTAGTTACCCCCCAAGTCTGAGTTTGCATAGAACGGCACTGGCGGGTTAATTGCGATAGTCAACGTCTTGGACGTAACGCCCCGGGCCTGATAAATGGGAGCTTTCATACTAAATACGGATGAGAGTACAAGTAAGCGATCTTCTTCTGCGGAAATGCTCGCATCTTCCCAGGAGCTCAGTTGGGCTGGTGCAACTACAGCATCACCCTCAAGAACTGAATTGAGAACTACAGTTTTATACTTGAAATTCCGTTGCCCGATCAGGCCAGATGCCATTAGAGACGCCGCTATCTTGTTCAGCGATACCTCGTCCCAGGATAAAACGTACACTTGATAGCTAATGCTGCAGGGGATCTCATCAACATTAGCAATGACTCCCGTTTCATCTGAGATATGGCCTACCGTTTTGGCCACAATCTCACTACCATCATCATTGAATGAGATACCCGGTAGGCGATGAAAGTACACAATCGGCAAGTCGTTTTTCTTTGAAAAATCGTCTTTTGATCTGGCCTTCTGTCGAAGCTTTCGCAGAAACTGCTTTGGGTCTTGTTCGCTATGCTTAAACAACTTCTGCTTAGGTTCCCGGGCGCAAAAGTTGATTAGCGCTTTACTGGCACTAGGAGATTCCGGCTCCTGTAATTCATTGAGCTCAGCTAACAATCTATTACCAAACCCAATATCAATATCAGCTATATTGCTCAGATAACGCCGGCCATCCTCGATAAAGAAGGTTGTTTCTACTACCCCCAGGTATTCACTCATCTTGATCACTCTCCAGTGCTATTTCTTCGTTCATTACGCCCTGCACATCAGGTAATTGCTCAACATCACCGCAGGGGATCAGGTAATGCAGAAAGCCTATAGCCGGAGTACCAACAGCCTCGGAATGGTGGATATACCAGAATTGATCGCTGGTGGTTCCGTCTGCATTGGCCACCAGGAACTCAAGGATAGAGCCGGTTGGAATGTCGCTCTCGGCTATACGCAGGATCATCGTGCCGCTGGCGCCGTAGCCCATCGATTCATCGCCATCCCACGCAGCCAGGAAAGAATCGTCCTCTCCATTCGACTCTACACATTCCACAAAAACAGCATCGCTATAAGCTATATCCTGCGTCTGGTCGTCTATTTCACCGAATAGAGGCGTATCTACCTGCGTATCTACTACCATTGGCGCCACAGGGCGAAACAGGGCCGCATCAAACCTGTCTGGGTGGCCCTTGATGGCGGCAATCCAGTCGGCAGTCACTTGGGCCGTGTAAGGAGCCGCTGCTGCCCCCTTAATACGTTTCATCATGTTTTACTTTCCAGAATCGTGTTCAGTGTCTCTAAGGGGATCCCTTTCTTTTTTGCGAAAGCGGCTAACGCTTGATCACGGCCAATACCGGCCAGCGCTGCGCCATCAATAAATGACTGGGCATTTACTTTGAGAGCATCCTTTGTCTGCATAGCTTTTTTGAGCAAAATCGCGTTTTGAGCTTTCAGCCTTGCGGCCTCTTTCTGGGCCTTCGATACGTCCTTTTTGGCCTTGGCCAGCTGGTCACGGATACGTTTGGCTTCGGCTGGTGAGCTCTTAATTTTCTTGGCCAAGCCGCTAACGGACTTCAAATATTTACGGTATGCCTCCCGAGCCGCGGCTTGATCAGTAACCGTGCGTTTGTTCCGGTTGCCGGCTTTCTTCTCGTCCTTGGTAAAGTGGTGAGTTAAGCGTTTGTCAGAGCCAAAGCCGACTCTCGATGCCTGTCTCTCCATCTGCATGGCCATAGGCCGCTGCCAGGCTGGAGACTGCATCATTTCAACAACTTTGATAACGTGCTTACACGCCAAGCCGGTGAGTTTGTTGTTGCGGATCTTCGGGAAAGCCATTTCCTTGGGCGGCGTTATTGCGTAACCGCCGACAGTCGCCATATAGCGGTACCAGAACTGATGCCGGCCACAGCTGCAGTCAATCGACATTCTTCCCTTACATGCGGTCTTGACGGCCTTCTGGTACCCTTTCTGGGTACCGTCTGCGTCCATCATTTCCTCGTCCCACTCCTCGAGTCGGATCCGCACTCGATGATGAGTGTATTTCGACTTGCGGGAAGCTTTGACCTTGGCCTCATAGATGTTGTTGGCCACCAGCGAGCCCATTTGTGCCCGCGTTATGCCTGAGCCATCATTTACCTGGTTGTTGGCTCGTTTCACATCGATGGAGCGAGACTTTGCCACTATCTGCAGATAAGTAACGCCTTGCTCGCCGGCGTTCCGCTGCCTGAACTTCTTCGATTCACGCTCAAACAGCGCCAAGTCTGCTGAGGTAAACGGGGTTCCATCATCTTTCACGCCAAGGCGCAGCAAATCCCGAGGGCTTTTCCGGGACATTGCCCCGGGCGTAAGTGTGCGCTTGGCTCTCCGGCGAGCTTTGTTCTTATCCTTGGCAATTTGGTCGAAAACGGCTCTGAACTGGGCTGCTGAAAGCGCCTTGGTGTCATAGATGCCGCTTTCATTGGGCTGGGGCTTCAACTTCGGCATTTATAGCTCCCCGCTTTCGGCGTAGTGCCGGATCAGGTCGCGTATGTATGTTGGGTCTGGGAATGAGATCACCGATGAAACCGGCAATGGCTCCTCCTCATCTTCAACACTGCAGAGCAGACATACCAGCCACCTTAGTTCCGTATGCCCATAAACACGGAATGAAACCAGATCTGGGCGATACATTTCATCGCCCTTAATTTCATACTGAGTTGTTTTCACGTTGCTGGTGGTTATGCCTGTCAGTATTTCTCGGTACAGATATGAGCGGATTACATCATCGGCAATCTGCAGATCCGACAACCTGGAGAGTTGGATAGTCACAGCTTAATCACCCTCCCGCACCAGTGCTCCTCACACTCAAGCATCCCAATACTGTCACCTTCCAGAACCATGTTATCGAGCATGTTCTCCATGAAATTGGACTGATACGGGGTTTGGCACAGGCCGGCATGGATTACCAGGAGCATTAGCCTGGCTGGATCCTTGACTCGCTCCCAGTCAATTTCGTAGCTAACAGCGCCGGTGTCATTGTGTTTTATGTTGTATATGGAGTCTGGGATAGAGAACTGACCAGCCAGCTTCGCAGGGGTTGTAATGGCGCCGATTCTTTGTAGTGAGGTGTACTTTTCAAATGCAGAAACAAGCACAGGCTTGCCGGTATGATCTTTTTGCTGCAGCGTTAGGTTTCGGCCGAATGAGAGAAAAAGCCCTGTTGGATCCTCCACCAGCAGCTCGGCGCCCACCTTGGTGGCCAGCTTTGAATATGTCACCAGCGCTTTGAGTATGCCGGCCGGAGTGCGGGTTAGTGGCTCCATCTTGGCAATGTGTATTGCATTGCTCGTAACAGACGCCATGATCATGGTCGGGTTTTGTTGGCAAGCGGTTGATACAGCAATGATCCGTGTGTCTGTCATGCTATCGGCTCCAATTCATACTTTGAGCCGATGATATTGATTGCACCGATAGACAGCAATTTGTTAGGATATTTGCGGTTGGTTAGTTAATTCAGTGGGTGTTCTCTCGATTGTTCAAAGGGCTACTAACCAACCAGGCCGCCAGAAATGGCGGCTTTTTTTATGGTGAAATTCTGTTAGGATGTGCAGGTCAGCTCAGTACCTGCTCATTTCAGTGGTGGGCATGTCTTGAGTTGGCAGCCAAAGAATGATTCATACAGCAAAGTAAAAGCCGCCAGAATTGGCGGCTTTTTAATTTTCAACCTGATACTGGATGGTAGTAAATCGGCTGCAATTCACAGTTTAGAGGTTCCATAGTAGAGAGGTCACTTCCAGAGTGCCTATACCATGCACCATCAACAATGCTTGCAAATATAAACTCAGGGTTTGATGAATCGCCTCGGGACACAAAGGCTCTCAGTAACTGTCTATTTGGAACATCATTTACATGCAGGTTATGAAAATATTCTTTAACCAAATGCAGCCCTGCAGCAGCTTGATTGTCATTGAAATTATTATGCGCCAAAATCTCTATCTTTTCTTGGCTCAAAGATACTGGTTCCCCAGTAAAGCGGGACAACTCTCTAGCGCAAGCATCACAAAAGTCGCTGCCATCAAGGAACGCAGACAAAGCCCCTAATGTTTCATCCATCATAAAACTACTTCCATTTGTTAGTGCCATTATTGTGCAACAAGCAATCTAGCACTTTGCCCTTACGTGGTAAACGAACCCACCAGCATATTCTTCTTTTTACTTGATTATCAGAGACTGAGGGTAATACACTGCCCTTACAGTCATGCTTACCCATGGTTGTTTGCCAAAATAAAGAGCCCCTTCAATTGAAGGGGCTTTCTTTTTCCCTGGGGCTCAATTCATCCTCTGCTGCTCGAACTTGACGCCCCTCATCTTGTTCTCGATGAAGGCAGCAGTTCCATGCATACGGATTACTGCATCGTCATAACCGACAGTTGCCACCATCATAACGCCGGCAACAGAACAAAGTTTCATTAAGGCGTTGCCAGCATCTTTAGTGGTATCTAGTTGGCATTTGTTTAAGTAATCCTGGATGAACTTTTTCGCCAGTTCCTCAGCTTCTTCTTGCGAGATCATGCTTACCTTCCTTTCGGCTATCTATTAGCGGTGATGAATCGCGCCTGATATAGTCGTAACAGAACCGGAGACAGAACCACACTCAACATCACCGGAGCCTGTGGTAATTGATCCTGTCACATCACCACAAGTAACATCACCTGAGCCCGTACTGATATGGTTTACTGATTGGGCATTAACGTCACCAGAACCAGTCATTAAGCTTTCAACATCACCGTTAATAGTCACAGTTACATTACCGACCAATCCCCCTTGCTGGGGTGCGCCATCAATAAGCACCTGATCGCCACAAATTTGAATACTACGGCCTGAATATGAGTGACCATTAATCACAACGTTACCAAGGCCTTTCATTTGAATATTCACTAATTACCCCTACTCTGTGCCTCAGATAATCAGGTCTTCTAGCTTGGCCAGCCTGAACAAAGCCCTACCTCTGGGTAAAACCCGCCGGCGAATCTTTGCCGCCAATGGGCTGTCTACCCTATGTTCCTGAATAACTGAACCGTACTCACGATCAGAGAAAGCCAGGTGTTTTCTCGCGTTTACGGTCTTTGCATGCTTGGCGAAAATGTTCTCAAACCAAGCCTGCTGCAGTACATCAATTGTGCTCAACATAATATGTCCTTATACGGTAGCGCCGGGCCTGTAACAGGCGGCCGGTTAGAGATTAAAAGTCTATGCCTGTTACCTTCTCAGCTGCTGTAAAAAGTGGCTGGGCTAACAAGTGGGTGTATGCCGCATCCCTCAAGGTGTGGCCGCTGTATTGTTCATCTTTATAATCAAACGCATAATCAAACGTGAACCCGTTTCCGGGTAATCCGGCAGAATGAATCTGTGTTACTGGTGGCTTGCCGGCATTAAAGGCTTCGGCACTGGCAAACACTGAAACGGCATAGGTAACAGTGTTATTTGCGTGTTCATTTGTACTCAGTTCATAGGCACTAACACCTTCATCATCGGTGAGCAGCACTAGGCGCTCATCAACAGACCTCCCTTGGTGCAAGTACAGCTCAGAGACAATAAAAACCGGGTTTTCGAGGGTGATACCTGCGTCAATATCGAAACTCTTTAATGTAATAGCCATTAGGCCTCCTTTCAGTTTTGTGGTTGGCACCGCCTGCAGCTGCAGTCATAGTAATTAGCCGCTACCACTTCTCTGATAGTCGGAAAACTTGCACTGTGCTCTGCGTTATCGGTGCCCGGGTTTCTAAAGGCATATCCACGTTTCAGATAGGCCGTGTAATGGCCCCCATTGTCAGAAATAGAATCGAATTGGGGGTATTTCTGTTTAAACTGTCTTGTTCCCATGGCTTCCTTCTCGGTTGAACTTATACAGCTGGTTACAGCGCACCAGTACGCCAGTGGCTACTGCCGACTCACAAGCCTGTTGCGCTCTGCCAAATCTCCAAGAGAGAGTGCGCTGTATCCTGGAAACGCTAAAAACGCCTTGATACTCAGGGTTGCGTTTGAGCATCCCCAAAGCCATTGCGTCTAAATCGACCACGGCGCCTACTCCGCGACCAAATGCTTAACTGAGTTTTTGCTGGCCTTGAATTTCACGCGGGTCATGCCCGGCGCCACCAGCTCCTGCCCTGTTTTGGGGTTTCTTGCTTTCCGTGGCGGCATTTCTACGGCATCAAACACGCCAAGGCCGCGGAGCTCTACCCGCTCGCCGTTTGCCAGCGCCTGAGTAATTGACTCTGCGAAGTGGCCCAGGAACGCATCGGCATGCTCAGGAGATACCCCCGCCTTTTCTTCCAGGAAAGCTATAAGCTCAGCTTTGTTGTACTTCATTGCTTCTGACATTCCACGGCCCCCATTAAGATCTGAGATTTTTTGAACTTGAGGATCCGGCGAGCACAAATAGGTGCCGGTTCATTGGTTGTTGGGTTTCGGCCAATCCGAGCCCGTTTATCTGCCGCGTAGAACAGGCCAAGACGAAATATTCTCACCGACTCAATATCATCTGACTGAGCAACACTGCCGCACAGGTCTACCAAGGCACTGGTCATTCTCAATGCCTTTTGTTTCGACACCTCGGGGTACCGCTCGTGAAATGTGTCTGCAATTTCCGCTTTAGTTAGTGTCATAAACTACCTCCGAAGGATGGCCAAAGGCCTATACAAATAGACGCCTTTTAGCCGTGGCAATGTCGGCGGTTGGCGCGTTCCCAATAAACGTCAAATCTTTAAGTGATATGGTGCTTTCGGTAAGTCTCAAGGTGCCTTTTGGCGATGCCACAACCAGAGGAGCCAAAGAGATCAACACCAGGGCTCTCTCATGTCCTGTAACCAACACAAGATCACCAACCTCCAAATGGCCATTGGCCAGGGCACCGCGCCGAACCAAACGCAACAAGAGCTCACTGGCCAGGCAATAACTGGTAATCCCCGCTTGTGCCATTGCCTCGCGCATAGGCTTACGATTAAGCAAGGCGCCGGAGAACTGCTGAATGGTTTTCGCCGGCAATTGGTCTGCTTTGGTTGAGTAAATGGCTGTGGCTGTTTTCATTGTCCTACTCGATCATGTTGATAGTTTGCTGGTACCGAACTGTATTTACGGCCCGAAGATTGATAACCGCGCTTTCCCGGGAAAGAACAACTTCATGCTCTCCCCTGGAACAAATCAGCCCGGCCACCAGCTCTTTGCGAATCAGCCCCTGAGCAATCTTCCGCTCGCCAAATTGGGAGGCGTACTTTGTTGCGACTTTCTTACTCATCGTCCAGCTGAGGCCAGCTCTGGAGTGTTTGCGGTTGTATCCTCGATATATCTTGAACTCATCCGGAAGCGCATTAAGGCGGCCGCGTTCGCTTTCATCCATAAATCGCCATTGTTCGCCCAGCTCGAGAGAGAAAAACTCCTCCCATAGTTGCCGGTATGGGTACACCTCTTTCAGATCTAACCAGGTCTTACGTGCATACTTCCAAGCGAGCTCCCGAGAGATCAGCTGGTTCCTGGATAGCTCAATCAAAAGCGGCAGTCTGTGTTCAGGTACCCGCATCATTAGCCGAGCTGTATGGTTGCCGGTGTTCCTGGCGTGTTCATCTGCTCTCAACCTCGAGCGAATAAGCGACTCGAGAACTGGCCTGTCTTCTGGCAAAACCTTGCAGCATTTACACAGTTCATGATCCAGGGCTTGGCCAATCATGTGATCGTCAAGCCTAAATACCGCCTGGTACCCGCTACCGTAATTTTTATGCCGGCTGGTGGCCGAGGTTGAAAGACAAACTGGAATGCCCTTAGTCATTACTGATTGCCCTCTCTAAGATCACAAGTCGTGGAACTGAACACCATTCATAAAACCTTGTTAGGAACATTTTCAGATTATGCCATTTGTCAAATTTAAGGGCTAGTAGTGAAATAGCTCTATTTTGATCCATTGATTAGTTAGGAACGAACAGGAAAAGAGTGATGTGTTTACCCAGGATATGCTAATACCCTTTAATTGGTGGATAAATTAGGTATAAATTTCACCACCGGCGTGATGTTGCGTGTTATACTAACTAAGCCAATAAACACAAAAACAAGTGAGATGGCACATCGGAGGCATTTGTACGGAAGGTAAATCATGTTGATTTACCAGTTTATTAAGGAGTGTTTTGCTATGGCTAGCCTTCGACTATAGCGCAATCTATATGACTTACCTAACCAACTACAACGGAAATGCACAATGAAAACTTTGACCATGTCTCAAAAATCAGCTCGGGATGGGCTTGGCACACCCAGCAATTTTAAAGGAGGTGTTTTTGTAACCAGAAATGGCGTAGCTGAACTGTTTGTTCAAACTGCGGCAGAAAGAGAAGAAGAGATCAATGAGCTCCGCATGGAGCGACAAACTAACGCACTGTTAAAGCTAGCGATGCTTGCTAAACAGGACATCAAAAATAATCGCAAAGCGACTCTTGACGAAGCTTTAGGGAGGCTGCGCGATGCCAGAAAGTGAGCTAAATAAAAATGATAGATTTGAATACAGTAATATCCGATGTGGCAATATGGACTTTGCAGGATATTGAATCATTTTACACACCCTATATCGGCGCAGACCGAGCGGCTGATTTAACAGAAAGCCTATTGAGAGATACTGTATCCGCGATAGAAGAAGATCCGGAACGGTACCGATTCAGTGCTAGGCTTGCAGATAAAGGGGTTAGATTGCGAGAGCGGATCACCCCAGATGGGCAGTTTACGGCTATCTATGATTTTGATGGAGAAACCATAGAGGTTTTGCTGTTTATGAGCACCAAACAGGACATAGAGAGCTTGCTTCACCGCTACATGATATTGAAGTAACTTAGTCAAACGCCAACACACGGAAGGCAGCAAGCCTAACCGTGTGTGGCCCCTCCAAACTTAATATTTGATCTGACTGACCAAGTTGGCCACATCGTTATCCATTGTGCTCAGGTAGTGCTCTGTGGACGATACCCGGGCATGTCCCAACGCCTTACTGGTCACGTTCAGCTTCGAATCCAAGCCAACCATGGCCATAGCGAACGTTTTCCTGAAAGAGTGACTGGATAGCTGAAAGTTAAGCCTCAATTCCATGGCCACGGTCTTGAGGATCCTGTTTATCCACTGCGCGGTATACGGCTTCCCAGTCTTGTCAGACGACTCAAACAGGTACTGCTTACCCTCTTGGAGACTGAGAACATCATCTATCACATCACGTAAGGCCTCACCGACATACACTGTCATAGTCGCCCTGGCTTTGGCTTTTGCCGGCGTGGCCCCTTTTGTGATGAGGTGGTTGTAGACCTTCTGTTGAACCACATCAAAATGACTGCGTATTACTCCGTTGATTAGAACGTCAGAAGGCCTTAGCCGCGAAGAATCGCAATAGCGCAAGCCAGTGAGTGCCTCGAGCTCGAGCTGCAGCGCTATAACCGGGTTAATTGAATCTACTCGGCGCAATATCTGCCGGCACAACTCTTTATCACGTATCGGATCCGCCCGTTTCGCTACCATGAGTTACTCCCGGTCCTTTTTCTGCAATTTGCGAGCCTGGTTAATAACACTCTCCACATAGAAAGCATCAAGCTCTTTTGGTTGTTCTCCGTTCCGCAGCTTAGCGTTTTCCTCCTGCAGGCGCCCCACCAGCGACAGCAGAGACTCAATTGCCTGCAGTTCCTCTGAGTTGGTAATGCCAAGGTACGCAGCCAGACCTTTCGATTTCAACTGGTTCGCTACGATCAAATCGCATCCTTTCAGTTGCCGGTCTTTCAGTTCAGGGCGATTGAATGAAGAAACCTTATCTTTTGTGCAATTCAGGATCTTGGCCATTACAGCCTGGCTCAGGCCAAGCTGTATCCGCAGTTCCTCCATGTCTCCGGCGGCCATGGGCTCCAGCTTGGGCAATAGGTCGTCATTGAAATTGCTCGCATCAAACCTCAGCGTTTTTCGATTCATTGAATATATCTCCTGACTACACCAACAACAGCGCCGTGAAGCTCTTTCAGCACTGAATAAGGGAAGGAACCCATATCAGCCAGGATCTCTGATATTTCTTCTTCCATTTCAACTTGCTCCTTCTCTTTCCTGGCTTCATCACTGAAAGGACAAGCAAACTGCTGATCTCTAAACGATACCCCGCTACCTACAAGCAAGCCGGTACTGATCATGTACTGTTGTCCTAGTTCATCCGTAATTCGCTGTTTTCCTATCGATTCTACGGTATGGACAATGATTTTTCTTGAGTATTTCTGCCGATAGTAGAGCTTGTCTCCTACGGATAAATCCCCTAAAAAGGACATATTCACCCCCAAAAATAATGCCGTATTATATACATCAATGTATTTTATACACCATCGTATTTAATACATCAATAGAGGGGGTAAAAAAGCCGGGAAGAAACCCGGCTTTTACGTTACTTTTTTAACTCCATCAATATTCGTTCCGCTATCCACCTGACGACAGGCACCGCCTTTGAGTTTCCTAAAGCTGCATACCTGGCACCATCCGGGGCACTGACCAATCTTGCCTCCTTGCCACCATCACACTTATTGCACCCAAACGCACCATATCTCTGAGGGTACTCATTACCACATTTGCATTTGTACCAGGAAATGTTGGTATAACCATCATCAAAACCTTGCAAGCGTTCACATTCTAGAGGGATCAAACGGCGAGCGTAAGATGCGTAGACAACGCCATGACGATCAGTGGCAGTTTGACATGGTGAAATATTTAGCATTGGCTTAACAGAGTTCCCACCATTTTCAGGGAGTCGTCCAATCCAATTACCAGGGATCCCATAGCAGATATGGGGTATTCCTTGCCCTGCTTTCCCTCCCCCTGTAGTTAAGCAGCAAGAAGTTTGGCCATGTCCAGATTCAAACCTTAACTCTCCACGGCTGTTTTCAGCGAATGCAACCGCATTTTCTTGACCATTGTTTCTCCCTAAACAATGAGCAATGTCATAGCTAACAATGGGATCTTGTGAGCCATGAATGCATGCAATTGGTGCTTCATGTAACACAGTAAGCGTGGGGCAAATTTCTGTATTTATCTCTGCATTAGCCTGGCCATGAGCCATGCAGATAGTAGGGGTTAATCCGGAACCTCTCTGACTAAAAATCTCTTGGTTACTGGCTCCAATCCCCCCCGTATTAAATGACTGGCTTAATGTTGGATGTGGAGAATTGGGATCGTCCCAGTGGCTTGGGCTTTTAATGCTGCCTCCAACATTATTGGAATTTTCTTCCCTCGGGCCTCTGCTCGGCGCAGAATCCCTTCGCACGCCTTCTTGCTCAAATAATACTTTTGCGGGATCAAACCCCTTTCTAGCACTTGCGACAACAAACACACGCTTGCGTCGTTGGGCCAGTCCGAAATATTGGGCATCGAGCACCCTCCACGCCACTGTTCTTTTGGGGCCAATAACACAACCTGCGACCGGCCACACTGCTCGATGTGAATTGGTTTTGCTGTCCCACTTCCAGCCAATATTGCTTTTCTTTTTTTCTGGTTGGTTTCCGAAAGTAAGGGGTCTAGCTTTTCCGCTAGACAAATCAGCCAATGAGAATTCGCCGGCGAGGAGCCCGAGGAACCACCCGAATGCATTATCTTTGGTTCTAAGGACTCCTGGAACGTTTTCCCAGAGGCAGAAAGCTTCGCCTTCCCCGTTACTTCTTCTTGCATTATCAATTTCATTCAAAATTTCCCCAAAGGTAAGAGTCAACTGGCCCCTGTCATCATCTAGCGATTTCTGTTCACCAGCGACACTAAATGCCTGACAAGGCGTGCCACCGATTAAGCCGATGGGGGCCGGTATTTCCCCATTCCGGATCTTCGATGCTATCTGAGTCATGTCGCCAAGGTTAGGAACGTCAGGCCATCGCTCAGCGAGAACCATGTTAGGAAAGTGAGATATTTCACTAAACCAAGCTGCAGTAATGCCAAGAGGCTCGCAAGCGGCAGATGCAGACTCAATACCGCTACAAACAGAACCAAACTCTAGTTTTTCGTTTACCACGTAACAAACCAATAAAAAACAAATGTTTTGTTAGGATAAACCCGGATTTTTAGGATGGGAAAATTTGAAGATTTTAACCCCCCTATTTTTGGGGGGTTAACTCTTTAGCCAGCTCAGAAATAGTGTCCCTCTGTGCCGGCGACAGCTGGCGGTAACGCAAGGCCTCGGACACATCCCGAGCCGCGGCCGCCAACTCAACTATCGAGGAGTCCACCACCTGCCTGGCGAACAACCACTCAGCCACGGCATGAAACTCATACACAGGACTTTGAGTTGCACCTTTATAAACCGGAGCCGGGAACCCTCCAGGGCCACGCTGGCCTGCTGCATACCTGGACAACGTGGCTCGATGTACTCCCGTCACTTCGCTTATGTCACTTATAGATAGAATTGAGCATGTATCTGCAGACTCGATACTGATCCCTTCGACATACTCCAACTCTTTGATAGCCCTGGTTGCCACCGTTCTATAGAGTTGCGGCTCGATTGAGCACGAAAAAACAAACCGATCTGCTGCGGTGGCCACTTCCATTGGTACGGAACAATCCAACTCCATCAAGCTCTTTACGCGCTCAAAATCATCAGGATCCGTGCCTGTTGGTCTGGATATTAGAACCAGTTTATATGTAGCCATCAGTGAATAGCCTCGCCGGCAGAGAACAGCAACGGCTGGATCTTGGTATCTTGGGCCGCGATTTCTTGTTCAGTTGTCACCAGGCAACTCCTTCTCTTGAATATCAATTAATGGCAACATCCGTTACCAACCAACCCAAACCTAACCTTACCGGTGACCACTGTCAACAACTGTTACCAATCAAAGGCAAGGTGCGGGTTTTTATGGGGTTTTCCTCTTTAGCGACCGACTCTAAATGAAACACCGACAAAACACACAAGTCATTGTTTGTAATTGATATTTGATGTTTTGAATTTTGATGATTGAAACTGGAACCTGTTTCAAGAATACCTATTCTTGAAACTCGTTAGCCCTTTTCTTGAAAACTGACGACAAACACCCCGCCAAACTCTCCAGATTTCACATAGGAGCGTGTATTTTTAGGTGTTTTTTTGCTCAGGTTTGAATTGTATTAAATACACCAATGCTTTTTATACAATACCGTATAAAGTACAGCATCATATTTCTGGTGGGCGCCTCGAGAAACTGACCTCAACTTTAGATAAGTCGATGCGCAGTCTTCCGCTCCTGGAGGGGAGGCTTAGATACTCTTTGGTAAATGATAGCTTCCTATGACCGAACACTTCTCGCAACTGGGATATGCTGGCACCGGCATTAAATGCGGTTCGACCGTATGTGATCCGGAGAACTTCTGGTGTAACTCGGTCAATACCAATTTCGGAACTCGCTTTAACCAACTGGTGATGAAACCATTGTCGAGTTATTCCAAATATTTCATCACCATCCGAGGATTTCATAGCAAGACTTATTACTGATGATGCAATACTATTTAATTTAAACCACTTGTTACGAAAAGGTACTGATATATTTCCGGCTTCATCTTTCTTAATTGATTCCTTGTTCAGCCTTAATATCTCAGATATTCGCAGAGGAACATTGACGGCAAACGCTAACAGTAAAGCCTCTGTTCTGGCCCCTCGGCCTACAAAGTAAATATACATATCTGCCAGCTCTGAGGCTTCTAGCATTTCTTAAACTGTTCCAATACAAAAAACCCATACTCTAATTATGCACAATCTCAGGGGATTGCATGCTAACCCCCAGAGGGTTTCTCATAAATGCCGGGTTTTGTACCAAAAATCTACCACCAATAACAGCAAAAAAAGCGGTTGAGCCATAAAAGCCCCTGATATGTCTCAAAAAAAGCGATTTCGACCATAGCAGGCTATCAAACCATTTCTGACTATGGTAAATAAGTTTATAATCTAGACTTTGTTAGGAATATACTAGGCGTTAGCCCAAGTATCTAATCAGGCGGTATCTTATGAAAGACATTCAACATCAATTAAACGCTAACCATCCCTCCATGCAGCCCACACGCGATTTTTCAGTATCTGATATGCCTGTGCCGGTACTGCAGGCGACACCAGAGCTTGTTCGAGAGGCCTGCTCGGATGAATCGATGGAGGATGCAATGGAGCAAGCGCAAGTTTTAATCGGCGACACCCACCACCAGCACCGCATATTTCCGACTATGTTAACCATCCTATCCGCAAAATACGGCGTTCCAATTCCTGATTTGTTAATGGCTACTGCTGATTACTTAGACAGTGTTGAATTTCAAATCGTCTATGAGCATTACAACTTTGATGAGTGATAACCATGCCAA
This sequence comes from Shewanella sp. YQ_9, assembly GCF_043103185.1. NCBI lineage: Bacteria > Pseudomonadati > Pseudomonadota > Gammaproteobacteria > Alteromonadales > Shewanellaceae > Shewanella > Shewanella sp. YQ_9. Next base: position 38,568 of record NZ_JBICJO010000002.1, on the reverse strand, counting down.
GTGACCATCAATTCATGCAAGCTGCAGAGCATGTCGGGGCGCTCCTCTGCGGTACCATATTGGGCTCAGTATTACCGCTCTTTATCCCTGTGGAACACCTGTTACTGACCTTCCTTTCCGCTGTGGCCATAACCTCGCTACTGATTTGTTTTAGCGGGAAAATGCTTAGCAGAGCTATGCTGCTACTCTGCTCTTTCTCAACAGCGACAATCATCACCACATCAGCAATCCACCTATCGGGTAGCATCATAATTTTAACAACCATCCTACCTTTGCTTGTCGGTGCGTATACAGCTAACAAGATCATCCAAAAAACTCGTTACTGAATGCTCGTAAATGCCACAAGAAACAGTGCTTTTTCTTGTGGCACTATTAAGTTTTAGTTAGGATAACGACTAACTACAGGAGGAGCCCATGCGCGAACCACTTGATCTTTACGCTGACTTTTTAGAGTTTCGAGAGGACTTTATTAACACAGCGATAACCACCAGCGTTTACACCGAATCTCGAGGTGCGATAGGTCGCGTCCGGCCGCTGGTGAGAATCGAAACGCCTGAGCAACTGGATGAGGTTAAATCTCAAATTAATCAATGGGACAACTATGTCTCGGCTCTTTGTGCAGCTGATCCAATCAGGTTTCAACCTGATAATAAGAATTTCAGCCCAGCTCCAAAGATATTGGGTGAGATTACATCGCTTTCAGTTACTGAAAATATGGCGGTTTCAACTAGATTAATAACCAGAGAGCGAATCATCCAACGATTAACCTCTCTTTATAATCGTGAATATTCTCTTGTTGACGACCCTGATAATAATTCAAGGGTTAAACGACTCAAAAAGGAAATTGAATTTTTCCAAGATGAGAAAGAGGAAAAATACAGAATACGTTCAAACGGATACAAAGAGTCCCTTGTTATTTATAAGCAACCTGGAGACAACAGGGCCAAAAAAATGAGAATCCCCTTATCGGGGCTTTTTTATTATGACCCGGACAAAACCATTCCGCTGACAATGCCCAAGGAGATTGGCAGGGCTAAGCCCAGGTTCGACTCTACTTCATCACTAAGAACTAACCCTATCCCCTGTTCTTTGCCATTCGGCGGATGGCTCTATAGAGAGTCAGATCTCGAGACAGGACGCAAACAAGCTAAGGAATTGGCCAAATTCCAGGCCAAGAAAGAGGAGGATGAGCGAAAGGCCCGGGCAAAAGCTCGTAAAGAACGCGAGAAACAAGCCAGAGAGGACGCAAAAGCTCACCGTGACAGAACGGCAGCAACAAGTAGAGATAAGCGCTCAGAGGCCATAAAAGACAGCCTCAGCGAAGCGAAGGAACGCGCCAAAGCCGGTACCAACGAAGGATAAGCGCCAAGGATGGCCCTGCTTACAGTGATACCCCTGTAGCCCACGCTGTTGACGACTCCCGTTCTTCCATTGTGCGCTCATCAGTAATCATTGAAGCAGGGACATAGGACGCCAAAAAGAAAAAGCAGTAAGTATCCATAATGTCGGGGCTTTTTATCCCCATCTTCTCCCGCATCACTTCCTTCGAAACGATCTTCCACCGTCCCATTTCATCAATAAGCCACGGCAGCCGGCTACCCTGCGCCCGGGTTTTTGCGCTGCCATCAATCCGCATACGGCCTGATTTGATGGCATTTGCCGCCTGGATATGCGCAAACGCCCTCAGATTGACATACAGGCGCCGATCACTCTTGCTGAAAGGTGGTAATCCCCAGCGAATACGCTGAACTGGGATGCCGGCATTTTCCACCAGCGTTGCCGTTGCCGCGCCAATCCCGTCACCATCTATCACAACGCTGATATTTGGATATTTGTCTGAATTGACAATGTTGATTATCCGGTACGCCAGAGCAACAGGCTCAATTGTTCCCGGGAACTCAATCACTTCCTCTTTGACGACTTTTCGCTGCTCTCTATCACCGGACACTCGCCCGATGTTTATCACCGAACTATCCCGACCATTACCAACGTCCACTGTCATCACCCACCCCCAATCAGCCGCAAGTCGCGGCTTGGCCACCGCAGCTTTACGCATTTGATCAGAGCTAATGAGATAGCCTTTAAGAGACTTGGGGAATAACCCGCGGACACGGATCATGTACTGCACATCATCACGGTTACAACCGCATTTGACGAACATATCAGCGATAAATTTTGGTCTTACAAAAGGCGATTCCTCGGAGTTGAAGATCAGCCTTACCCACTTGGCAGCCATCGCTGGAATGTTGTGGGTTTCCCAGAAATACCCGCTATCCCTCGTAGGCTGAGACAGCAGCACAACCCGGTTATCTTCTTCTGTTAGAGAGCCGTCAATATACTCAAAGGCTTTGTTGCTTAGGCCGCTGGCCTCATCCACAATCCACAGCAAGTGTTTACCATGTTCGCCAGCCAGTGATTCTTCATTACCAGGCCGGCACGACTTCATGCCCAACGACCACATGGTACCGCTGGTGTTCTCATAGAACATTTCTTCTGTGAGCGTGAAGTAATTCCCAATCCACGGCAGCCGCTCGCAAAGCTTCTTATAGTAAGCCTTGACGTTCTTCATTACGCCGATCTTCACCTGGTCTAGTTTGTTTGCCACCAGGATTACTCGGCCATTTGGATGAGTAAGCAAAAAGATCAACACAAGGCATGCAATAACAGATGACTTGCCGGTACCGTGGCCTGAACTGACCGAAACCCTTGCGCCAACCTTCTGGGCCGCGGCAATTAACTGCACTTGCTGGTGGGACGGAAGAAAGCCGAATAGGACAATGCAAGCCTTCAACCAATTGAACCTGAACTTTTTAACCAGCCAGGGAAAGCGGGGATCCGAGCGAACACTCTTAATGATTGCCAAGGCTAATCTTCCTCGTCCCAATCAGGATCAAAGTCAGGCTCATCGCTATCACTTAGATGCTCAATACCTGTGTACCCCTCCGAATACTCATCATCACTCACAGCATCTGCAGCCTCCGCGGCGGCCTTCTCTTTGGCAAACAACTCTGGGAGCGCCATGGCCCTCTCTATGAGCTCAGCCTCCCACTTATTCGCTTGTTCTTCGTACTCGAGAACCAGGGCGTCCAACTCATCATCAGACATACCGCTATCATCAACCTTGGGCGCCATCAGACTAATTTCCTTCAACGCCTCCTGAATAAGCAGTGGTGGCGGCTTTAGGGCCGCAGCCTCAATCTTTCTAACCAGCTCATAAGCCGGCATATTTGCATCGCCATTCTCATCAAACGTGCGTTCAGACATTATTTCGGCAAGAGCTTTCTTGTCCTTCGCCTCTCGCTCCAACCTGCTCAATTTCGCGTATATGTCGGCCTCGGCTTTGGCCGCCTGGGTAGATGCCATTGATATTGTGCTAAAGGCATTGCTCAGGCCTGGGGAAGCGCCCCACAGTGCTTGTCGAAGAAGGTCTTCCCTAGGGATTATCTTTTGATTCTCGTCCCGGGGCAGATCTGATTCAGGACAAGTTTTTATCACCTCTATCCGCTCATTAAGAAGCCGAGTCATTTGCAGGTATCTAACAGTTTCCAATTTGATCAGGCCTGACACATCGCCAACAGCCATGGCAGAGACAACGCTTTTAATATCTTCATCAGCATTAACCAGTTCCATGTATGCTCCGGTCGATACTGCAGCTGTGTTACCCCTCTGGAACAACCCGCCATTGCCGATTTGCATGTCGCTGGATTGGTCGCGGAAATCCTGTTGTGATCTAGTTGTTAACCGTTTCGCCGCTCTGGGATCAATGTCATTGGAGATCAGCCTCTGGCGCGAGTTGCTTTCCGGTTTGTCACTGTTTTTATTGGATTTTGCTTTTGATGTGGCTGATCGCTTACGGGGTGATCTAGTGATCACCTGATCACTATTGCGATCACTTTGGTGATCACTCTTTGCCACGCCTTTATTAGTTCCTTTAGCCCTTTTGCCGGCATTCTTGGTTTCCAGGAAGATAACCAGCTGCTTATCACTCATTGCCTCACCAAGCTTTGCGAGCTCGCCAAACTGCCTGCGGCCCGTATTGACGTTAATGCCTCGAGCCTTAAGGAATGCCGGCGCACTGATCCCTGAGCTCCTGGATTCCTCCAGAAACTCTTTCCTCAAGTAGTACCATTCGAGTTGTGATTTTGGGGGCTCGCTAACTGCCATCGTAAGGGTGTATTTGGCTATTCCTAACAAATTAGCCTTAATGATAATGAGATCAGAGGCATTTGGCGATCAAAGACACCACGAAAGGAAAATGGCACCTAAAAATGACAATCCATGTCATACAAATGACAACTTAATGCCATTTAGTTGTCGTTTATAGATGAAAAAACAACTAAAACGATAGAGTCACAAGATAGAGCCCCAGCACAGTTTGACAAATTTATGTAATTTTACGGGCATTTATTGTCATTCATTTGGCACAGCTATTTTAATCAAACACAAAAGGTGCTAACTTTGGGGTGTTTTGGCAAAAACAACCACTTAAAGGATAGAAGATGACTGATAAAAACAAGACTAAACAGGAGTTTATACATACTGTTGCTGTAGATGATGGCTCCGGGAATATCGCCTATGCGTACTATGATGAGGCCGGAGAACTGCATGAGGACTATAGACCCTCAATAATAGAGAAAGGTGCAGGCGCCGGCGCCAACGGCCTATCTCCAAACATTTGGGAATGTGAATCTGGCAATCGTTATACAGTCAGAACTGCATCATCTGAGCCAGAGAACACATGCAACCGAGAGTACCAGACCAGTGAAGTTAACCGCGTACTGATCGCCAACACACTTGCTGATGCTGGCCTGGGTGGCAAGAGGATAAACATCGGTTGCACTATTCCGACTGAGCACTTCTACAACAAAAATGATCCGATGAACCCCATCGACTATGAATTGATAGAGCGCAAGAAGGCCTCGATCCTCTCCCCTGTCACTAGCCCATTTGGCGATAAGGACAGCCCAATATACGAAAGCGTTAAAGTCTATCCAGAAGCGATTCCCGGGTACCTGTATGCATCGCACGATGAAAACGGGATGAAAGAAGAATACCAGTCAGACCAAAAAACGCTGGTTGTCGATTTGGGACGATTTACTGATGATCTGGCCATCATTGGCCCAGGGTTTGAGGTATTAGACTATTCAACCCGTTCACACGGCGTCCATAAGATGATTGACCACTTCCACGGCCTTCTGCAGCGTCACGCATCTGAGTTGAATCTGAGCTCTGTCAAATCAATGTCATTCACTGATCTTGAAAGAATTATCAATCAGGGATATATCGGTTCAGCCTCAGAGAAAGAGAGCGCCGTGAAGGCCAGAAAGGATGTAACAGGACTCATTGCTGAGTCGGCTCAGTACCTGGCGAACCTCATCAAGCAAGACATAGATGAACTGACCGAGAATAACCTCGATACATTTGACCGCATCGTGTTTATTGGCGGTGGCGCTTACTGGCTTGGTGAGATAGCTCAACGCTGGTTCCACACAGTAGACATTCCAGCTGAGCCGGAAATGGCTATTGTTCGCGGGGTTCACTTGCTGTTGCAATCGGGTAACTAACTATGACCTCAGAACGCAATAAATCTCCAGTAGCTCGGTACCAACTTAAGGTTGGCCATGATGATGCCGAGGGCCGGTTTGCCAAAGCTTACACAAGCGGGGACTACGGCAAGTCTCCCTTGGTAACGGCATGCCTTATCGGCGGATTTATGCTTAAAGAAACGGGGCTGCTGGACATAGTAACAATGCTGGACAAAAACCCAGCATACCGCAACCTTTCCCCCTTGGAAAAACAGGCGTTACTTGCTAGAACTCTGGCCGGTGTAGCCAAAACAGCTGAGGAGTTAGGTGTTTCCAAAGTGGCTGACGAATTAAGCCATGAACCCATAGCCGCCACTGCGGAGCCTAAAAAGGAACAAAAGGGAGCTGTCAGGCCAAGTTTCAAGCTTCCTAAAATGGGACAGTAATAAAAAAGCCGCTTTATAGCGGCTTTTCTTTTTGGTGAGTGGATAGATTATTAGGCGTTGCCGCTTTTGAATGCCACTTATTTCCCAAAACTGTTAGGCCTAACCACAACATCTGGGAGCTCGCCATTCGACAAGCATTTATCGTTTATGGCCGAGGCGCACGACTCGCAATAGTACAGTGCCATATTTGATGATTTTGACGGGCTACAAGCCCCCCGAACTTCACATGAGGGGGTAGCGCAAACACCGTGCTTACTACCCTTTCCAGGCCGTTTCCGTATTGAATTAGGCATTATTCTGAGCGCCTTCTTGCCCTGGCGCTTCATCAGCAGCGACCTTTTCACTCGACAGTGATTCAGTTGCCGGCGCAGGTTCACCGGAGGACAGAACAAAAAGACTTTGGAATACTTTTGCCGGCAACCATGTTTCGTGATGTTCAGCGCTAAACGCATTGAATATCACCAGCCATCCTTTATCGTCTGGGTTCTCGCCAGGTGGGATCTTCCATCCGCGATAAGCGTTATATTCTCCCCTGGACATAGGCTTGCCTACGGCTTCCGTGTGAAGAACAGTGAACCGTTCCATACCTTGAGCTGCTTTGAGTGCAGCAGAGGCGTTTCTTGCTATTTCATCCAAACTTTCAGAGCAGATGCTGCCGCAGTTGGCCAACTCAAGTAACGCATGTTTGCTTTCATCGTATGTTCTAGCTCCGGTGGCTTGCATGTACCTTTCGATGTAGAACATCGCCAAGGAATGAGCTTCTTGCTGTGAGACAAACTGGCCTTGTGAATTAAGGCCTGGAGCAGATTTTTCATTATTCATATCAAAAACCTTTTAGGAACACGGTTTATTTTGAGTATCTAAAGACTTTGCAAAGTCCACCAGCGCCCTTTCAATAACATAAGCTGGCGAGCGCCCCAGCTTTGCCGTGGCGGCATTTAGCGCAGCTATAGCCTCATCAGTCTTGCGAATATGCAGAGTTGTTACCTCCGGCATGGCGCCGTAAACCGGCAGCCCGAGAGCATGGGCTTTGTCGTAGATCAAGGAAACAATTGTCTCACTTTGATTAAGCATCATTTCTGCAGAAACGCTCTGCAGCGCAAGAACCTCATTCTTCGCAAGTCTCAATTTTTTGGTCTTTATACCAGCCGCTTTATCTCTGGCCACCAGCTTTGCCTGGCGCTTTTTTGAATCATCTACCATTTCTTGAATGCCTGACTGTTATGAGCCCTTCCAGCACCAGAGCATGATTTATCACTCCGCCGCATTCAGGGGATAGTTCAAGAGAGATAACACCGTTTCGCAGCGCATGTCTTAATAGCACATTGCACCACTCATCGAGCGTTAGATCCTGCAGTCTATAAACTGAATCAATAAACCTATGCTGCAGCTTGGCCCCATCTAATCGCGTTGTCTCGAATGTTTTAATGGCCTGTTTAAACGTCAATCGCATGTTGTATAGCTCGGCCACTTCATCAAGTTTACGCTTCGTTGCAGCTTGCACGACACCAGAGAACGCCGGGTTATCGCCGGCAGCAAACAGATCTAAGGTGTCTGGTCTGCTTGGAAATGCATACACACTTCCAACGTCACAACGCAATATAGGCTGCTTAGTTACCAGGCCTTCGCGGAGCATCGCTTGCTGCTGGCTATGCTTAATGCCGCAAACTTCCACCAGCACCTTTCCCTGGGCGTCATAGCTGCACAGGATCCAGTTAGTCTTTATACCCTTGTTCGAGAATTGGAAATAACTTCTGTCCAACACCACATCAGCGTCAAAGGTACGCACAGCCTTGGTTATATCGTCCAGTCTCATGTCATTGCTCCAAAGTATTCACACCATGAATTTTATCAATGACCCACAAATAATAGACTGTTAGGAACAAATTAAACATGGCTTAGCCCGAAATTGCCAGATTGATCCATAACACGCTTGAGATCTTCTGCGCCGGTACCGATCATTGATACGTCAGCTCGAACAAGCAAATCGGTTTTAGCCCATCGATATGAGCATGCCTGCGACATCCACGTTAAGGGGTATAGCTCATTGTCGGCCAACCAGGCATAAGCAATGAAAACCTCTCTATCCGGGTGTTCGTCTTTATAGCTATCGCATGCATCAACCCCCTCCGTGTTATAAGCCTTGAATAATGCCATGGGCTGTAGATCGTCTAAGTGGCGCCAATCGGTAAAACCTACAAACCACTGTGACCAACCAGCCGCCATAACAACGCTTGGACACGCAGCTTGCCCCGGGCGCCCAAGCTGAGTAAAACCATCACCAGGCATAAGAACATCACCACAGGCCAGTGGCAGTGGTTCAGCCCTCAGAGCGGTATCCTTTGGCAAACACAACACAAAGCACGTATCTGTGTTAAATAACTCTCCCCTTACACAGTCCATCCGTGTTCCTTAGCGATGGAACACATCACGTAAAAGTCCTCTATGATACGGCTCACCACCTTGGCCTCATGCCTGGCATCATCACGGGATATGTGCGGTACCCCATCAAATGGAATTTCTCTTTTGTAGTCACGCCCAGTTATCAGGCGATGCATCCAGACCATAGTGTGTAGCTGTTGGTTGCTGTAGTGAGCCCAGCTTTTCTCTATTCCGAGTTGATTGCATGCGTGGGCCATTACTGCATTGTCAAAATCCACACCATTACCCAAAAGCTCGACGGCTTGCCCAGGCGCATAGAACTCACGCGACCAATCACAGAACTCTTGCATGACACAGCCCAAAGGCAACCGAGGTAATGAATGATCAAACGCTTCGGTATACGCCTCTGGCTGCTGTCTCTTAACCCTCTCCCAAAACTCCATGGTGTCGGCATCTATTCGCCGGCAAGCATTATCACCGCCGTGATCAACAAGCCAATAACGTTCCCCCAGGATGCATCCAGTTTCAACATCCACGGTAACACCGCTCAGCGTAAATATGGCGGCATCAGGCTCTAATGAGCCAGACTCCAGATCAGCTACAACGATTACCGGCGTAGCCAATGGCTTAGGTGGAACGATAAAGGCGTCCTTAATTGACAGGCTTTTTATTTGTTGCGCGATTTCTTGGGCCACTCTTCGCTCCTTTGGCATCTGGTGCCGTCATTGAAAAATAAGTGCCTACGGCGCTTAATCGAACTAACCAACTTTCTTTTCTTCACTCGATGCAAACCTCCTGCCTTTGAAGTAATGCCGCCTGAATGGCCTAGAGAGGCCCAAGCGCACCCAGTTATGATGTATCCCGGTATTCTTTAAAGCCTTCACCGAAAGAGGCTGAGAGAACTCTTTTATGCCCAGTTGAAACCACTCTTGAGCCATTGCCTTGATAAATAGCTGCCTGTTGCAACTGGGACAGGGCACCCCGCCGATTGTGTAAAAATCTGCAGAACCAACCTCAGTGACGCTACATGCGTCCCATAGGGAACCGCCAGCACAAATACTGCCGCCCTCAGCACCAACAAACTCAGCGCCCCGGTACCCGCAGCCCGGCCTGTCTGCCGGCATTAATCTCTGTTCCACTTAATCCAACCTGATATTGTTCTTTGATTTTTCATAAAACAGCGCCAAAGAGTCGGCAGATAAACGCCAATCAATGTTTTTCTGCTCCGCTTTTGAAAAGGCATGCGCAAACACGGTTGCGTCTTGCTTCACGATGATTTCATTCAGAGCCCGGATCCTCTCAGTTAGAACCTGTATACCCGGCCCCGGGTTTTTGAAGTCCACCCCGGTCTTGTCACACTCCATGCAATCCAAGTGGCGACTAACAGGTTTATACCTGCCAACACCATGGCACTGAGGGCATGTGCCAGGGGTAGTGCTGTATTTACTAAAAGCCAGCGTTTTGGGGTAAATATCCAGTCGATGCTTTACGTCCTGGTATCCCATTTTTTCCCCGTAAAACTCAGAAACGGCGGCGATACCATGCTGTAATCGCTCCTCATATCTGCCGAGGATCCCGCGCAATCGTTGAATTTCTTGCTTCAACCTGGCGTTTTCGGATTTAGCGGCCTCAAGCTCTTGGGGATCTGACTGCTCGAGGGCTCCACCTATCGCAGTATCAGAATCGAGATTTTCCTTTATTAATCTAATGGCCCCTTCTATACCTCCGGCGAACTCCCCAAGGCCCATATCAAAATGCTCAGCCGCAGACTCCCGAAGCAGGGACAGTAGATCTCCGATTGTGGCTATGTCTCTCATGCAGCCTCCACCCACAATTCTTCATTACGATTCCAGGTCATAATGGCGCCGTCATTCAGTCCCAGATATTCAGTAATAACGGCTTTGGCCTCATCGAATCCGTAGCAGATACAAGCAAAGTAACCCCGCTTGCGCTTTCGATTCAGTTGTTCCACTTGCTTTTCACTGGGCTTGTTCTTGCCCCATTTCATTTCGATAAAAATGCCGTGATATGCACCCTTAGCTACATCCCCGGTAATATCTGGGTACCCTGTTCGCAACCCCTCAGCTGGCATATCACAACTCTCTTTACCAGTTCGCTTCCCGGCATTCGGTACCGCGGCAAAGTCCAGGTAATACTCAGGCAAAAAGCGCTCCAGCCAATCGAACAACATGACTTGTTCCCAGTGCTCATGCGATGCAGCAAACTTACGACCATTTATAATGCCGCCCGTTCTAAGCTCAGGCCGCTTTGCCAGCGTGGCCAGCGCTGCAGCATGAGGAGAGAGCCCTTTGTTTTTAGGGCTCTTGGTCTTTTTGGCTTTACTCCCTGATGTTGATCCACCTTCCTTTGGCACAGGCAAGCCGCCAAACGACCTGATAGAGCCCCAGCTGCCACCAGAACCAGTACGGATCCCTTTGTTAGACCAATCCTGTTGCTTTGCTATACGCTCTGCCAAGAAACCTTCGTCAAAAACTTTGCCACTCAAAGCAAACCCCAACTTGTTAGGAACACAATAAAAAAGCCAGTGCATTTTCTCACTGGCTTTTGTGTTTATCAATTAGTTTTGTTAGGAACTTTTTTGAATGGTGAGATAAAAAAGGCAATCACACCGAGGGACGGCCTATAGCCTTCATGGCCACCAGCTGTCGTTGAGTAGTCGATAAATTCAACGCCCGGATTGCTTGTTGAATGTGACACTGCGCTTCTTTGTGAAGCTCATCCGTTGACTGTCCAAGCTGATCAGCCACTGCATACAACAAAGCTTCCTCTATCCCCGGGCTATCGTTCATTCTCACACCATGAATAAGCCGGTGACACTGATCAAGAATGGTGTATCGAGAACCACTCCCGCAAACCTGCATGCCATTTGAACAATCAGCGATTATCTTCATTTTCTAACTCCGTGATACTCGACAACAACAGCTTGCATGTTGGGTTTCGCTTAGGCTCATTGCCACTGAGCGAACCAAACACCCGGCCGCCTTCTGTAACCCAATTGGCTCCATGCCGTTTCAGAAAAACCTTGTATGTACCCATCCCCACTTTTTCATACGCGGGATCCAATCTCTTGACCAATCCCTGATGGGTATATTCCGCGCCCATCATGCATCCCTTACTGTTTGATTTGGTATAACAGCCCTGCTGGCCCACTGTTTATTTCACAGCGCAGGGTGTAGATCCCCTCTATGGGTTTAGCGTGTACGGGCAGACCCGCATACCATCCCTCCGCCCCTCGCTCAGAAATATCTTCATCTACTGCGTCCACATAATCGCCAGCTATAGATAGCACGCAGACGCCATGCAGACCTATGCACAATTCAATATCAACCTGGTATTGGCCCTCAGAGTTAACAACCCCTGACTGTTTAAAGTCACGCTGACAAGTTAAGCACTCTTTGCCGTATAAAATAATCCCATGTTTACACTGCATCACTCGTTTCCTTTAACTGTTAGCTTCTGAAAGGTGATCTCTAATCACCTTGCCTGGTACCTGCTTTGTTGTTCTAACTACCCTGATACACATCCCCATCCATGTGGCCCATTTGTTGTATCTCCAGGAGAATCTGGGGCGAACAGAAACATGCGTGTTGTCATATTCAATAGTGAGTGACCATCCTTTCGTCTTGGTTTCCATAACTACCAGGACAGCGCCGTACATATAGCTATTCGGGTTTATGTGTTGCTCCCGATTTTGTTCGTAACGATCCACTGTCACCAAGTAACTAGGGCTCATAAAGAAGCCATCCAGTTCTCTGCTCATTATTGCTAACTCTGACATTTCGATTTCCTTTTACAGCCTAGGCGGATCAAACGGCTATATACTCGGGCAGAGCGGCCGAGATTTTTCTCGATGTGTGGCTCCCAAAACATCCAAGGAATGTCATTTGGATTAACTCGCCAGCGAATATTTGCCAGCTCTTTTTTAGACTGAGCAATCGCCATGTCTGAATGTCGAGATTCAAGCTCACACAGCCGTGTTGCCCTACCCATCATTGTTCCCCTACAAACAAGGGAAGTATCGGCAAATCCCGCAGTTGGAATCGAAGCCGCCCTTCGTGATAAACAGGCCTGCCGGCGAACTTAACTGGGAACCTGGCACCTTTTGGCGGGATCCTGTCTCGCTGCATCAAGTAGTGTTTGCCGTCAACAGTCTGAACCAGCCTCATCATTGAGTGATGAACCCTGATCCGCCATTGCTTTTTTGGATCCTGCATTGCGGCATTCACAAGCGCCTTAAATTCTTTCGCGCTAATACCATCACAGATTGAGTATGTCTCGAATGCTTTCAGCAACTGCTCTGGCATTGGACTTCTCAACTCCAGCACATCAAGTAGCGACTGCAGGGGGAGATCAAAAGTTTGCGCAACTTTCATCGGAGAACCGAGCTTCCGAATTGCGAGCCGCAGCCCTTCAATCGGATAGTGCCTCTTATTTCTCACGGCCATTTTGCCCCCCTTGCAGATCTTCACTCTGAACTTTGTCCAACTTGGCTGTAGATGGCCTTCCGATTGAGTCAAAGTAGCGCCTCTTTATCGTCAAGATGGCATCCACGATCAGGTATGAGTCGGCATCATGCACCTGGGAACTAATCTGAATCTCTCGTATTTTCTGGGCTTGTGGTGAATCTTCTTCCTCATTGTTGATAGGAACAGAGCCCTCTATATCATCAGCATCTGAAAATGTGCTGGCCCAATGAACCTTCTTGAGAACGTTGAGATCGGATGTAGAAAACGAACACACCCCAGGGATATTTATCTCAAGGGACGCAACCCGGCCGCCATCGGCTAACTCATCCTGAATATTTTGAATCCGGGCATCAATATCAATGTCCTTGTAAGAAATTTTTCCATCCCCGTCTAATGAGATCCCACCTCCAAGCTCGAAGGGGTACGCATCGCAGCACGTATTCACCAGATGTGACATAACGCGGTCAAAATCGACACTCTTATCATTGTCATGCTCAACAAACTCAGCGGGTATGCATTTCAGAGAGCCAATAGCTTTGCGGATCATGCTAGTGAACACATCAGCAGAATCTCCAGCACCAGTGAAAACCACCAGCATTCCCGAATCGGGAAGGATCAGGCCATCAATACGCTTGAATTTGGAAAATGCATCTTTGGCCATTTCAATCTTTATGGCCATTTGGAGCTCTTTCCTTTCTCCTGGTCGAACTATCCTCCGCTCCTTCATTTCGATAGCCGTTGCTCGGGCTTTTGTCCGCCTTGCTATCTCATCTGGAGGCAATACCTTTTCCTCTATCAACAGCGATACCAAATACGCTTTGGCGCCATCAGCATTGATATGATGAGCAACAGATTTAATTGGACTGCTTTCAAGCTCACTACCGATGAGGGCATTCTCCCGATCTAGTGCGTGAACAAAGCCGGATGATGAAATTGCGTCACCGGAACAGCCTTTAAACATGAATCGCTGCAGAGCTTCATCAAGCTGCTCAAATGTGAGGGCAAAATCTTTCAGCCAGTAAAAGATCATTGCCCCCGGGGCCAGGCGTTTAAGTTTCATGATCACTTGTTCCTCTTTTTGCGATTAACCTTGCCACCAGCTCGAGCCATAGCTCTATGCTTACTGGAAATAGCAATGAGGTTTTTATTTGATTGAATTAGGTTTTCGTTGTGAGCGAGATCTACAGACATTTGTGATAGCCGGTGTCTTGTGTTGGCCATGGCCCGATTACAGGCTTCAACATCAAACTCTTTCAATTTCTCGGCCAGTTCGCCATGGACGGCCCGAGGAGGGCATAGCTCCTCGAGCAATTCATCACTGATCCCGGGTATTGTCGGCATGATTAAGTTGCCATCCCGGCCAATGCCCATTACAACAGCAAATCCGTTTTTACCGAGCCAAAGCGCTATTGGATACCGCGGATCAATTTCAAACTCGCCTTCTGTCGATGTAATGTCAGTCTGAAATGAAAAAACCGAGGCTCCACCAGCATCACACTCGAAAAAATCCTCATGGATCATTGCCTGCAGCATAAAGCCGAGATAGCGCCGCTCAGTCCTGGTTTTGTCCAACTCGACACCAAAGTCAGTCAGGTGTTGATTGGCCTTTAGCATCGTGTTTTTTGCGTCAAGTAGACGCCGCTTGTTTTCAGCGTTCTTCGCTTCTAACCGCTTGTTTTCAGCTTCCTTGGAATCCAGCCTGGCCCGTAAAGACTCTTGCCCTTTGTGAGCCTCCCTCAACTCTCGAGCATGTGCAGCTTTGAGTTCACTAATGCGCCCCTCACTGGCCAGCAGCTTGTTAGCGTCTATCTCAAGCTTTGACTCCAGTTCGCTTACCGTTTCTCGGAGAGCATCAACATTGGCCCGTTGCTCATTCAGCGTTTGAGTAAGCTCTGATTTTTCATTCTCAAGTAATCGGACTTTGCCAGAGAGATCAGCATTGAGTTTTTCGTACTCGCGTTTTAACTGAGTCAGCTCATCAATAGAAATCAAACCATCAATGCTTGGGCTTGAAGTTGATAAGTCCTCAAGCTCAGAGGTCAGTATTGCGTTTCGCTCATTAGCCTTCTCCAGGTCTAGCCGATACTCACTAATCTCAGAGTTCAGCTTGAGTACCTTCTCTTTGAGTCGAACCTCACTACTCCGCATAAGTGACATTTGAAACTCTGCAGACGACAAACGGCGTCTAATTGAATCGCGATCAGCCTCCAATAAATCCGTATAGGTGATCTCGGCCGACTCTTTCCCGTTCAACAACTCGAGAACGGCACCTTCATCGACCGACAAAGAATACAAAGCATCCATTTTAAAAAACTTTGTTAGGAACAGATTTGGCAAATGTACTCTTGAAGGTGTTAAATATCAAGTAATCGTTAGCCCCTTTTTTGCCGGGACAATCTGAAAGTTATCATCAAGCAAATAATCCGGATCATCCATTTGATCACCCAACGCCGCCCACCCTGGCCGGCCGGAGCGACTAAACAGCTCAAGCCGTTCAACATCACCGCAAAGTCGTTCCATTCTGCGATAAAACTCATCTGGCTTCTTGCTGTGCTCCATATTTGGCGCATCAATTACTTGCCTGACATTCTTTGATTCCACCAACTGAGCAGCCCGACCAATACCCCCGAAAAGCACTAATTCAGAATTTGACCTGGTGTAGTGCCCCTGATTAATGTCGAACCTCTTTTCAGATCCGCAAATGTTTCTCAGCCAGTCAGGCCCGAACCAGCTTTTTAGGAACGACCTTGAATACATTTTTGAATCAAACTGAGCAAGATCGTGAAAACTGGCCATATCATCCCTGACCAGCTTTGCCATATTCTCCCAACCTCGCTTACTGCGCTTCACCCACACAAAGCCGCCAGTTAAGTACCGAAATCCCCAGTCGCGCATAACATCCAACGCTTCTTGCAGCAGCGGCATTGTGGCCCACATAGCCAGAAGACAATCGTCAGCTGCATAGTCCTTGACGTTCATACGCTTAATGTCTTCTAACTTCATCGTTTGATAGTGCCGCAATGCACCACCCCGATTCAGGCTCTTGTCATCGTATGACCAGGGACAATCAGCAGCAATCACACTAAATCGCCGGTTACTCTGCGGCTCTTTCACACTTATCATTTATCACCTCATCCAAAATTGTTCCTAACAATTATTGATCTTTTACGGCATGACTAGAAGTGTTTAAAGGACAGCCTGGCAGTTCAGATCCATTTTTGGATCTTTCGGCGAGAAAACATGCGATCAAATCAGATGCAATGAAAGGCAATGCCTTTTAAATCAAATGCTTGAAAAATATATGTATAAAAAACCAGTACACACAAAAGAGGGGGGATATAGATCTGCAGGATAAACGATCGTATGATCGGCGGCGTTTTATATTGTTCCTAACACGTTCCAGGTGAAGGGAAACAAAAAAGGACTCCTAAGAGTCCTCTTTGAGCGAATAGAAATAGGCCTCTATCGCATGTTGCCAAGCGTCCTGTTCCAGAGGGCGCTTAGCTTGTTGTCAACCTCAACTCAACAACAGACCAAATTTTACCTTTGGGCTGCTTTTGAGTCAATTCCGCTCGGCTGTAATTTGATGAAAAAAAGCACACGACCAATCCGGCACCATAATCAGCTATCCCCCATATTGTCAGCTATCGACCAGGCCAGGTTACTAAAGCCATCGCTGGTGGCGTTCTTGCAGGTAATAGCTCAACACTACAACGTAAAAACGGGCAGTTGTTATCCGAGTCAGGCCAGAATTGCGGCTCTCTGCCAGCTGTCAGTCAGACAGGTAATAAGAATCAAAGACAAGATTGTCAAAATGGGGCTTGTCAGCGTACACAGGCCAAACAAGCGAGGATGCCTGGTTTACTCTCTCAACATTCAAGCTCTGCAGCAGCTATCGGTTACAGCCAGAAAGAAACTGAGCTCGGCCACCAGCAGCAAAAAATGTCATGTGCCGAAATCCCAAAAATGTCACATAAACAGTTTATCTAACGATAAACATAAAGATCTAAATAACACTGTCACGGCAAAAAGCGCCAGACAGCGGTTTCTTGAATCTCTCATAAGCGGCATCCAGCACGAACTAACCCACCTCACTGGCATCAAGCAAAAAGCAGCGTACACATCAGCAATCAAGAAAGCCCGTATAGCCAGAGGCGAGATATTCAGTGATGAAGAAAAGGCCCGGCGCAAAGCGATCTCTGAGCGTAACAGAGCAGCCAGGGAAAAAGCCGCAGCGACTGGCCAGCTGATCCGCAACCTGGAAACCCAGCTAATCACTTGGAGCCGAACAGGAACCGGCTTTACATCAGAGCATGCGAGCATGCTTGAGCAATACAGCTCAATACTGGGCGCGATGGCCAAGCCATTGCTAAAACGCTTCTGGTCTACTCATAGAGCATAAATCCCCTGTTTTTAGGCTGCTACTTGTTGACGCTTTACTCTCTCATTGGATCAAACAACAGAGGGTATAACGTGAAGTTTCTTTTAGAACACTGGCCCAAGCTACTGGCCATAGCATTGATTATCAGTGCGTACCTGTATGTGAACAATCTAATCACGACAAATGAGGAATTGCAGAAGGCCATTTCTGATAAAAACGAGCGGATCGAAAGAATGCAAAATGCTATCGAGCAAGCAGAAGTCAATGCCGCAGCGACAGAAAAAGAATTCGATCAATTACTCGAGGCCAGAGAACGGGAGATCCGAGAGTCAATTGAAATTAGCCGAGCAGCCAACCAGCGTGAGCAGCAGCTGCAGAACGACATGATGAACTTGAAAAAGGAGTTAATGAATGAAAACGGCCCTACAGATTGTGCTTTCCAGCCTATGCCTGATTCTGGTGTCAGGGTGCTCAACGGCGCCGGAACCCCAAACGGTTTATCTGACAAAGACAGTGATCAAACGGGAAAAAGTACCGGAGGATAAAATCACTGAAATTACAATACCCACGTTGTCAGGTAATCCCCCATGGATTGAGTGCACTCGACATGGGGCTGAACTGCGAAACCTGTTGAAAATGGCCAATGATAGGTTTGAAGCCTTGCGCAGCCGCAATGCTGAGATAGACCGTCAAAACAACAAGGGAGATTGATTTTCCTATGTCTGTTAAGGATATGACACATGACCAAATAGCAGACTGGTGCGCTATGAGATTGAAACGAATGGGCTATACAATCGCCCTTTCCAATCTCACCAGCGCCACTCACGGCGAACAACCAGACGTACTGGGTTTGACTGCCTACGGTAGATCCATCGTTGTTGAAGTCAAGGTGTCGCGCTCTGACTTTCATGCTGATAGAAAAAAGCCATGGAGACAGGATCCAGAACTCGGGATGGGAGATCAGCGAGTTTACCTTGTGCCACAGGGACTGCTTAACGTAGAAGAAATACCCTATGGATGGCAGTTGTGGGAGATATGCGGCAAAAAAAGGCCAACGCTGAATATAGTCAAAGGCCAGCGCAAAGTTAAAATCCAGCATCCTTACATGCGCCCTGGTAACTTCACTACCCAAACCGTTCTCACAAACATTACCAAGGATGAATTGTCGCACTTTACCCCCAAAGAGAAAAACTACCGCCGAGAGCTAACCTGGTTATTGAAAATTGCCTTCCGGGCTCAAGAAAACGGCATAGACCTCAACAAGTTTGCCAACAATTACCAGACTTCATAAGCGCGCCCATCCCGGAATGGTACCGTCACAGATGGCGGTACCATTTTGTCGAATCCCCTCTTGCAAATACACACGCGTGTGTATATAATTATCTCAAGTTAAACAACTGAGGAAACCATGACTTCAAAGGACTTGATTAGTTTACTAAGAGAGAACGGTTGCGAGTTTGTTCGGCATGGCAAGGGTGATCATCAGATCTGGTTTTCACCTAAAACGGGAAAGAAATTCTCCGTCCCCCACCCGAAAAAACAAATGCCAATCGGGACACTCAAAAGCATTAAGAGAGCTGCGGGGATTTAATCCCCGCCTTTTGAAGTCTGATCCGGGAGAAGCTATGTTATTTATGGTTGGTGTCGAAGTACCTAAAAATGACGATACAGCCTTTGGTATTGTCGTGCCTGCGTTTGAGTCTTTGGGGTATAGCTGCTTTTCTGCAGCTGATGAGGAACAACAAATACTCAACAAAGCTAAAGAGGCCATTTTGGATATGGCCGAAGAAGTCTTGAATGATGGCCATCTGTTGGAAAGTTTGGATAAAGGCTATCAAAACTATCAAGCAGAGTATCCAGATTTTACTCAATGGATAGCGATTGATGTGCCTATCGAAGCACTAAAACCCAAGCAAAAACGCTTAAATATTACTTTGTCGGAATCGCAGCTTGCTAGAATTGATAACTTTGTTGGCTACCACAGCCAATACAAAGATCGTTCTGATTTTCTGGCAAAGGCGGCCGACAATTTAATGCGGCAGTCTGCGTAAAACAAAAGGCCCGGTTAATCCGGGCCTTTTTTATTTCCAGTTCCTGGATGAAAACTGCTCACCGATGAAAATGGCACCACTGTCATTTAAATCAATATTTGACCGTGGTTTTTCAACGGTGACACCATCTGAGTTTCCCAACGGAAGGCTGTTGAAGCCACCAGCAAGAGATTCAAAGAACTTGGCGGCAATAGCCTTATCTTCATCGCTGTCCATGCGGATTAATGCTTGCTTTTGGCTCTCAGACATAAACACGGAAGCTTTTTCGATGGCCTCCATCATTGCGTGTTCCCGGAATAGATTTTGCCTTGATACATTATCAAGCGTTCCCTGGAGCTCCTGCACCACACTCTCAAACATCAAGACTTTAGAACCAAGATCTGCAATATCATCGGCATCCATGACACTGGCGCGTTCCCAGTAATCCATAACTTTCTCTGCACAGCCCTTAAAACCAACAGACTCAAGCATGTGCATAATGCCATCATGCTCCGAGGTCGCCGATATGCTCTCGAGCATCATTTCCATTTTCCGCTTGTCGATATAGGATGGATGTTTCACATAGTCAAAGCCCCAGAGAGCAGTAGCAACAGCGCCTGATGGCGTCCTATAGCCGTCCACAGCCCATGAAAAGCCACCAACACCAGCATCGTCCATTGCTTTAGCTGCAATGCCTCCCGGCGTGTTCAGAAAGTCCTCCGTATGAGTTACGATCCCTTCATCACTTACAGATATGTCCACCAGCACGTTTGATGGAACGTTTTCAATAACGACAGGTTTTCCATCTATATAGACAATTTCGACCTCTGCCAACTCCATTTTGTCAGCAACTTGCCGGCGAACATGGCCGAAGTAACCATACAACTCCCG
This sequence comes from Shewanella sp. YQ_9, assembly GCF_043103185.1. NCBI lineage: Bacteria > Pseudomonadati > Pseudomonadota > Gammaproteobacteria > Alteromonadales > Shewanellaceae > Shewanella > Shewanella sp. YQ_9. Next base: position 18,426 of record NZ_JBICJO010000002.1, on the reverse strand, counting down.
AAGCTTAAGCCTCTCCTGGAAATGTTTATTTCCAATGATCGATCTGACAGCGTTAATCAGATAGCCACGACCGTTACCATCCGAGCGCCCGTGATTTCGGAGATCAAACTCCTTCGTTACAGTCCCTAACACCTCATATTTTTTTGCCATTATTCACTCCACAGATTAACTAAATGACTATTCACCAGAGCCTTAACCTTTTCGTCTAAGCCGCCTTCTACACCCTCAAACATGCCCTCACCATCGGAGGGCGGGTTTTTGGCTATCTCACTGAGCACTGTTTCAATGGTGTCATTGTCTAAACCGGCCTCTCCCATCATCATCTTCTTGAATGTTTCACTACCACCGAACGTTCCCTGCATCATCATGTCCATCAGCGTGACAACAGAGGTGCAAAACTCGATCTTGGAGCGGTTCTCATCAGCTTTTTCGATGGCCAGAGCCGTGTTGACACTGTGGAATTTGACAGTGAAGGGTAACTTGTTCCTGGGGAATGCTTTCTTATATTTGAATGCCAGGTGAATCTCGATGATCCGCATAACCGCATCCCGTATACCGTTACGGATCCAGATAGCTCTCATAGCTGCAATGATGGATGTTCGAGCCCAGCCACCTTCTCCGAGGCCTCCGCTCATCATATCGGCCCAGCCAATCATGGATGGATCAATGCCCAGTGAGGAACACAGGCGCTTGAGGTTGAAAATCACATCCTCGATGCCGTTAATGTTTGGGCTTGTTTGTTGGGTATCCACAGTCATACCGCCCTTACCCCCCGTTAATAACGGGATCAGGCGCGTAAAAATGGATGGACGGCTCTTGTTGATTCTTGCGTATTCTCGTTCGGCTTCAATATCCTTCTTGAATTGTGTACCTACCTGGTTCAAGTAATTTGCTGCTGAGATTGGATCCAAGCCGTCCATGCCTATGCCAACGATCCTGTCAGTTTTGCTTGCTGCAAATCTGGCGCCTCTTAACCCGCCCAGGGTTTCATTGAACTCCATGTACGCTGTGTATGAGTTTTCGAGAAAGGATGTGCCATAGTTTTGAGTCTCCACCGGCTTTCGGCGGTGAACATCATCATAAAGCGAATATTGCTTCGGCCCGTTTACCGGCGGCTCCGCATCAAGGTCAGGCGTCCAAAACGGGATCTTGCACCCAACTAGCGCCCAGGGTTCAGCCAATCTGAGATTGTCACCTTCAAATTTTTTGAGATATTCACCGACAAAACCACACAGCAAGCCGGCTCGCTCATACTCTTTTACCTGGTGGGCCAACGTGAACCAGTTTGATTCTATATCTGTAATCCCAACACCAGGCGCCCCATACGGCCGGAGATAATGTACCCCATATTGGGCCATCGGCATTGCCCAGCTGGCCACAGCGTCATTAATCATTGCGCCGAGGTCTTCCATTACTTCATCGGCAAGCCCTTTAAACTCAGGATCCGCAGACTCAATCGTTAAGATATTCCCGGTTTCCATATCCGGCGCCAAAGCGTGTGCGATATGCATCTGCAAAGCGGCACTTATCAGTTCGTTATTGCCCATCATTTGATAAATGGCATAACGGGACATTCTATCTTTGGGCAGAACATACTCAGGCAACCAACCCGATGATTTGTTGAGTTTGCCGGTGTTATCGCCAACTAAATCCGAATCGGCCGGGAACGGCATTCCGACTGATCCAACTGAATCATACGCAATGGATGCATCGTCAGCGTCTGACTGCTGGTAGCCGCGGAACAGCGTCTTAAATGCCCCCAACAACCCGTCATTTGATTTTGTCTTTTTCACTACTCACCCGCTCATTGCAGTAATTGACGGCATGATAGCCAGATGAGTTGCGGCCAATAAAAAAACAGGGGAATTAGCGGTTTTGATTGATGCCACTAGAGGGCTTTACAGGATGGACACAGACAACATTCTGCATCCTGAATTTCTATATGTTGTGTTGTATCAGCTGCCACTACGCACACGATGTTGTGTTTGTCAGACCGGCGCGGTTTCTCTTAACAATTTCTAACGTGGTCAGCTGTGTCACCGCCGCGCTCGTTTTCATCAAGGATGTCTGCCATTGCATTGAGGGTTTTGGCGACAGCCCTACACTCATTCGCTGACATGAGAGCTGTTGAGCTTGACGTTACAGCCTCATTATTTGATGGCGATATTTCACTGATCTTGAGATACCCACCAAATGGGCTTGAATAGGCGTGGATCTCTACGAGTTTGCGAAAATCATCTATAGCCTTGCCCACCTTCAAAAAGCTTTCATATTGTGGCATTCTCGGTTTCCTTTAAAATCATGGGCTGCCCCACCAGCGAGCCGGAGCCCTGGAGCAAAGAATTTGCTCGGCGGTCAGCGGCTAAAAATATGGTGGTACTCACTTAATTTCGGTTAAATCAATGCTGAGATTTGATAGCTAGAGCTTGTTCTAGCGTTGCTTTCACTTCTTCAAACTTCTCAACGTTGATAGCATCTTTATTGCCAAATTCATCAACAACATACCCGCGATGCAAATCAGTCTTCGTGCAAGCCAATAGTTCTTCGATATGAGAGCGAGGCATAGTCAAAACATCTTCAAGTATATTAAGTTTCATACCGTTGTTTCCTTGATTATTTCTGCTTAGCATCACTTAATGCTGAGCGCTTCAAAAGCCTCAAGCAGCGCTTTATCGGCCTTGTAAACAACGGCAAGGCCGCCGGCCGGCTTAGGCTCATAATGCTCTACCAGCAAATATATGCCATCCGGCGACGGCTCGGTTTTCATGATCCAGGCATACTTATCGCCAGCAGCATAATGTCCCCTGGTCATATCTAACAGCATATTCCGCTCCACAGCACGGCGAATTGCCTTGTATTTTGCCTTTGTGACAGGGACTAGATTTTCTTGTTTAAATTCTTTTGCCAAGGTGCCCATAGCATTTCCCTTAACTGGAACACAGCCCAGTACCTTAAAGTTGCTGCAACATTAATTTGCGCTCGATCTCAACCTGCTTGAGATCTATCCTAAAATACGCAGCCAGCAACGACTCTATGGAGGCATTTACAGGATTTACGCTATTCCCCTCCCAAGTGCCAAACACAATTTTCTTTTCGAGTTGCAGCCATTCAATGAACTCACCGATAGCCTGAGACTGTTCTGATACAGCCTTCAACTTTTCTGATTCTGGATACTTAGGAAAGCCGAGGCATGTTGGTTCTGGTTCCTGATAACGCTTTGCCGCCTCAACTAGATTTAATGCGGCTTCCAACGACAGGCCAATACTCACGCCCATATAACCGAGCTCTTTAGCCGATTCGATAGCTTTTTCAGCCTCATCCACAAACCCCGTCAATGACTCGATAACGTGGGGTTCAGGCATATCAGGATCAAACATATTTATTTTCCTTAACTTGATTGGGTTATCACAGTCCACACAGACGCGCCGTTGTCGTCATTGCCACCCTCGGCCAAAAACAAATGCCCTTCATCATCTACAGCGATAACGCCAGGGCGCTCGCTTGATGGATCTCTGAGCTTGTTTTTCCAACCGTAGACCTTTTCTTCCCATACCAACACTACACCTCCCACACGTTCAGGATTTTCAGACCGCCATTTTTTAGCCAGAGCCCTGGCTTTGCTGTTCGGTGTCATACTGTTGTTTCCTATTACTCAGACCAGTTTGGACAAAGTTCAGCAGTCCAGTCCCAACACTCGCCCATAATCAGCCCAAACCTGACCAAATCTTCTCTTGAGCAGCCGTGTAACATCACCCGATCTTGCTCATCAAAATGCCAGTCTGAACAGCCATCCCACTTAACGTGGCCATGAAGATATGGCTCGGCTTCATCTAGATTCTTAACGGGACTAGGGTTACATGTTGCTCCAACTTGGTGATACAGAAAATTCCCTTCTAGATCTTTTCCTTCATGATTATAGATTGTGTAGTAGACTCTCATATCCTGAGGATCTGCAACTACAGTGAAGCCAAGGCTTTCGAAATGCTTAATTACACTCATTATATTTTTCGTTTCCCTTAACCAAGCCAATGCTTATTCGGCTGTAAATGAATTTCTATTCGATTCCCTTGGTTGCGGTATTGTACCGTTTGCCGCGCTCAGTCATTGACTCTTTGCTGGTAACAGTAATTTTTACCCACCTTTGAGCAGATAAGCCTTTATCGCCTTCGCTTATGCCAGATATGACGGCCAATGTTTCGACAATGCAGCGTTGATTTGTACTGGTCGCAACCGCTTTTGCATTTGATGAGATTCGGGCTATTGCATTCTTGTAATCAGTGTTTGGGATATAAATTCCGATGGCACCTAGCCCAGACTCAAAAAGTTTCGCCATTGAAATTGATTCAAAAGCGACTGCCTTACTCCTTGATGGCTGCATTGCATTTTTCCTTTAACTTATTTCTGAACCTGTTTGTGACAATCCTCACAAACATCATTGTTATCAATTTCAGCAACGATAAGTCCATAGCCGCCGCAATAATCACATTCAGCTTTAATTCCTACAGAGTTATAAATATTGCCTGAATTTGAATCTGACCTTAGTGCTTCAAGCTCCATGAGAGTATTTATTCTCTTGTACTCGTCGCCATGCTCCTTCCTCCATTCTTGATAGTCATTTTTAAAGGCAAACACAGCAGTATCAATACTATCAAAATCACTTTCATCAGATAAACCAACCAGAGAAGGCTCACCGTGCGAGTAATAGGGAGTTCTAAAGTAATGGTTCCCATCAATGCAATTTAAATACAAATACCATTCATCTTCGGCTATCACTTCCTCGGCAGTTTTGCACATGTCTAATATTTTCTTTTGGCCTTTTTCCACAGTATTATCATACTGTTCTATGAAACTTTTCGGCCAGTCGCCGTATGACGGAAAATCGACTGAGTGAAAATCTTTGGAATACGGCTCTTCATCAGAGAAAAATGAGTCATTAGGATCACGACCATTCAGAATGTCTTGCTCAATACGTGCTTTTTTCTTCTCTAATGCTGTAGCGCTCAGCTCGTCAACCCAGCTCATGTCAGCTGAATTTATCCAGCTCCAATCAAAGTTAATGTCATCATCAACTTGAGTAAAATACTCGAAATAACTTGGCTTAGATTTCATTGTCAAAATCCCTCTTTACTCGTTTCAACAGGTAAATAGTGAAGTATATTTCACGCCAAATCAAGAAATATATTTCACTTTTTTACGATAAGCGGGAGGTTGTTGATTGCATCATCATAGTACCTAGGCCTATCTGCATCCGCGATAATCTGCTGCACCCTGCGCTTTGTCATTCCCCACCGCATAGCAATAAGCTCAGGGCTCCACCCCTTTTTCACTATTAGCTCCTTGAGATCGTCAGGGGCAACGGGTTTCAACTCATCAACTTTCAAAACAGTCTCCAGCTCTAGAAATATATTTCGCATCATAGCGCCAGTTCAAAAGCGTGTCTAATCGTTTTCGATAACACGGCAATTACGGGCCAGTTAGAACGAGCGCCCCTGGTGCGTTAGCACCAGCTTTTCACCTATTTTCTTAATCCCCCGCTTTTTTAAGTTCACCTCTCTCTGATTGTTAGCATCGCCACAAGCCAACAAACAGGAGCGATCAATGCTTGAAATTAAAGACGTAATCAAGGCGATTACGGAATCAACAAACGCAGACGGGGTAAAAAAAGTCTTATCCAAGTTTGTATTTGATTCCTCTGAACCCTGGAGCAACACCGGCCCGGCAATGGGCATAGAGAAAGTGAACGGGGTAAGCCTTAACCGAGCAAGGAAGGAAGCAAACGCCGCTGCAGTGTCAATACTGCAGCGAGTAGGAACGAATGCAGAGCTGCTCACTGATGAGGATAAACAGATCTTACGCCAATACTCCGGCATTGGCGGGACTGACACCGAAAGTGACACTGGTGGCCACATCCATGAATACTACACCCCGACAGAAATTGCGGCCGGTATATGGGATGGCTTGCGTTCCATGGGCTTTAGCGGCGGTAACACGCTAGAGCCGTCAGCTGGCGCCGGTGTATTCCAGGAAATGAAACCGGCTGGCACAGTTATCACAGCCACGGAAATAGATCCCACCAGCAGCGCAATTAACCAACTGCTACACCCGGAAGATGCCGTATTTAATCAACCTTTTGAGCGCCTGGCAGCTGATGTCGAAGATGATCTATTTGATAGCTGTGTTGGTAACGTCCCCTTCGGCGCGGTGAGAGGCGCAACCGCAGCCCTTGACCCATCCCCTCTATCTGCAGAACTAAAGGCAATTGATGCCTATTTTGTGGCTCGAGTAATCGACAAAGTGCGCCCTGGTGGATTGATCGGTCTAGTTGTGCCAACCGGCATTATCTCCGGCGCAAAGAATAAGAAGCTGCGCCGCATTATCAGTCAAAAAGCAGAGTTCCTTGGCGCACATCGACTCCCAAGCGGTGTATTCAGCAACTCTGGCACCGATGTTGTAACAGATATTTTGTTCATGCGTAAGCATCCCGAGGATCTGGCGGAGCTCTTACCCAACCTGGCCGATTCTGTATTGAAAAAAGCCAACGTGCTCTGGCCGACATTCATAAACGGCAAGTGGTTTGAATCTGCAGAGGGCAAGCGGTTCGTTCACGGCGAATCAGAAACAGCAGCATTCCAAAATCGCTTGGTGGTGAACAATACAAACAACCTGACCAATGCGGCTCTTAAAGAGAAGCTTTCGCACAAATTTGAAAGCCGTATTGACTGGGAGCTGATAGATGCCTCCGAACCCCTGCCGATTGTTTACGCCGAAGGTGACGAAAAGCTGATCAACGGGCGCTGGATGAAATTCGTTGCCGGCAATTGGGAGCCGATCAAGCTGGTGGCCGATAATGGAAGCATTAATGCAGAGCGGTACGGCGCGAACACATTCGCAGGCCTCGAGAGCACGCTATCTGAGCCAGAAGGCGCGTTATCACTGACTTATGAACAGTTGATGGCTGCATATAATGACTTCCCAGGACTATTTACCGGCCCCCTGAGAGACTTTATTAAACTGGCCTACGACCAGGAGCCAAAATATCGAGAGCAGGTTATACGAGGCTCTATCATTGGTATGCGTGTCCAAACGCTGCAGGCTGGAGCCGACAGCGACAGCACCGCCCTGGCCGTAGCCCGGGATCTCATAACTGCAGAGTTAAATCGGTTCGGCATCCCGGCCCGTACCGGCAAGCTGGCCATTTTGACAGGGCGCAATGCGAATTACTGGAACATTTTTGCCACCAGCGTGGACAAAGACGGCAATTTTAGCGATCTGCTCAATGGCAAGGTTCGCAAAGGCGAAACAATCGCTTATGACCCGACTGATGCGACTCAAACAATTGGTTATCTGTTCAGTGTTCGAGATCTAAATCCTGTTCCCCTAGATGAGTTTGCAGAGCTTTATCAGGGGCAAGCAAAATCCCTCTCTGAGCTCGCAAAACTTCCAGGCGTGGCCATCACACCGGATGGGAACCTCGCACCTATTGACCGCGCCACCAGCGGCAACATTGTAATGAGCATCCATGAAATCAAAAACGCAATGGCCGTTCCTGGTATCGCTCCCGACATACTCGACAACTATCAACGACAGCTGGATTTAATCGAACAGAAGCGAACCAGAACACACGTTGACGCCATTGACTTTAACCTGACGGCCAAATGGATCCCGAGGGAGTATGTGAAAGAGTTCCTTGAGGAGAATGGATACTCTCGAATGACATACTCAAAGATCCTGGAAGATGAAGACGGCTACCAAGAGGAGGTTAAAGACTACCAGGGCCAAGATGGTGTTTTCGGTGGGTACAAAGGCGGCTTTGACGGGCAGCTGATGAAGTACCTGAATGGCGGTGGTATTACGAGTAGTCGCAAAGACCTAATCAACGAATACAAATCAAAGATGCGCCGGCTTGAAGAACAGTTTTCAAAGTGGATCCGACAGCATGACGATATTGACGCATTAACAGACTTATACAACGACACGTTTAACGGCTATCTGCGTGTAGAACATAGTAATGCTCCGCTTCAACTTACAGATACATCGGGCGAGGTTATTAACTTCGACTATCAGTGCGCCGAAATCCGCCGATTAAGCGAAAGCGGAGGCGGTATATGTGGCTTTGGCACAGGTTTGGGCAAGTCTTTCACGGCCCTGGGGCTGGTGGCATATAACACTCAGCTTGGCCGAGCTCGGCGCACTGCCCTGATAGTGCCCAAGCCTGTCATCGAAAACTGGTATCACGAAAGCAAAATGTTCTACGGCGTCCACATAAGCAAAGTGCTGTTTGTCGGTGTCACTCCAGAGTTAAACGATGATGGCAGCATTAAGAAAGCGCCTGTACTTGATGAAGAAGGCCAGCCAAAGATAAACCCAAATACCGGGAATCCAATTATCCGCGATGTAATCTCCTTCGCCGACACAGCAGAAGTGAAAAAGCGGCTAAACATGATCCCGCAATCAAACTACTCCCTGGTTGTTATGACTAAGGAGCAGTTCGCCAGCATTCCAATGCGTCCAGAGTCTGTCGGCGATTACACCATGAGGATGGTCGATCGAGGCCTTCTTACTGGCAAAAAATACGTTGCAAACGCGAAGAAGCACCGGGACGCGATGAAGAATGAGCGCTTCAAACAGAAGTATGCGGACACTGGAACGACCAAGGCCCAAGACGTTCCGTACTTTGAAGATATGGGTTTTGACAACATCATTGCCGATGAAGGCCACAACTATCGCAATTCATACGCAGCAGGCCGCGAAAGCTCAAAATTGGCTTACTTGCCAACTGCCGGCACGGCAGATCTCGCTGTGGACATGGCCCAGAAAGCCGACTACATCAAAACTCGCTTTGATGGCCGAGGCGTAACACTACTTACAGCCACCCCCACTGTTAACTCCCCAACTGACATTTTCAACATGCTCTCTCTTGTTGTGCCTGCAACCGAATGGAAAGAGTTGGGGATCATGGATGTTGACGACTTCATCAAAGTGTTTGGTGAGACAGAGGAAGTTCTTGTCCAGAAAATATCTGGCGAGGTGGAGCTGAAAACAGCCCTGGTTGGTTTCAAAAACTTGTCCGGCCTTCGCGCCATTTTTCACAAATATGTGAATCTGAAAACGGCTAAGGATGTATCTGCAACTGTTGAGATCCCAGACCTGGATGAGGCCGAAGTTCAGTGCAACATGAATGCGGCACAAGCTGATCTCTATGAGGAGCTACGCACCCGCGCCGATGAGCTAAACAGCAAAGACCCGGAGGAGCGCAGACGCGCCATTGAGAGAGGAGAAAAAGTTGATTCAGTATTCTCAATCATTAGGGATATGGATCGGGTTACTACAGACTTAGACCTGTATAACCACACTCTCACATTCACGTTTCCGGAAGCATACGATGAGCAAATAAAAACCCTAGCGGATCTGCTGCCCAAGTCAATCAGCGTAAAAGACGTAGGCGAAGATAAAGCTGATGAGCAGTCTCTCATTGATGCTGAAACCGTTACACTCGATACAGTCGTGAAGGTTCGCAGGGACACTTCGGGGGCCGTAGTCCTTGTAGTCAGTGAACACCTTGAAGATATGGTATTGAAACTGCTCAAGCAGCTATCAGTGCCTGAATCAGTAATCAACCACCCTATTTATCCCAAGTATGCACAGCTCATCGAGAAGCTGAAAGCCGGCCTCGAGGACGGAAAGCAGATCATATTCACTGAGGAGAAAACGCAACACAGGAAACTCAAGCGGATAATAGCCAATAACCTGGGGCTCTCTCCTTCTGAAATTGGGATTTTAAACTCTGATACAGCAAGTGGAGGGAAACGGAAAAGCAAAGCAATTGATCCTGATAGCTTTGAACAAGAAAAAGCGTCACTTGAGGATATTGCCGCCGACTATAACGAAGGCCGTTACAAGATCCTTATTTGCAACAAAACGGCAGAGGTCGGCGTTAACTTGCACATTGGAACGACAGATATTCACCACTTAACACTTCCTTGGACACCTGCCTCAATCAAACAGAGAAATGGCCGCGGTGCCCGGGTAGGCTCAAAGCAGAAAAAAGTCAGAGTTAACTACTATGTGGGTAAAGGCTCCTTCGATGAGTTCAGACTCGGCAGCTTGAAGCGTAAATCTGAATGGATGTATGAGCTGTTCAACGGTGACGCCGACCGAATGGGTAACGCTGACGCAGAAGATGCTGGCCAAAGTTCTCTCCTGTTGGCCAAAGATCCGGAGGAACGCGCAGCCCGTATCGCCGCCGCCCAGAAAGAAGCTCTGGAGAAAATGCGCCAGGCCGAGATAGCCCGGGCAAATATCGACCTCAACAACTTCTTGAAGGCATCTTTTGACCTGCATGCTGATCCCGAACAAGCCAAGCAAGATTATCTCAACAAAAAGGCCAATGTAGAGCGCCTTGAATCCACCTTGGCAAAGGTTTCTGAGTCAGCCGAAAACTATGAAAACTACGCAAAGAAGGCCAAAGAAGATGGCAGTCACATGCGTACTTACTACGAAGATGAAGCCAGGGGTTACAGACGCCAGGTCAAAGCTACTAAAACGGCCCTGGAAGCAGCCAAGAAAGAGGTTAAGATTGCCCAGCGCTTAACAGCACGACTCGACAAGGCCCACGATATGACTCGACAGCTGAAACCTGCAGTTGCCGATGCCATTGCTAAAGGTCTAATTGAAGTGCCACCAATGATCATCGATCAGCCGGAAAAATTTATGCTCTACAACAACAGAGTTTATAAAGTCGGCGCCATGTATAACCACACCGAATATCAAAAGCACTCAAGCAACATTCGCCGCGTTTTGCAGGTTACGTCATTCAATTGGGACTTGAAGATGGCCGCTGTAGAGGTTCGGTATACGTCATATCAATATGACAGCAAGAAGGCCGGGCACACGATGAATATCTCAATCTCAGCCCTGGGGAATGAAACAAACATATCTGAGACTGAGCTCAGCCTTAGAAATTGGGCCATGGAAAAACACACTCTGACCGAAATTGTGGAGAAAATTCCCGAGGAGCTGTTTAGAACCTTGCTGAAAGAGAACACTATCGCTATCGATGGCGGCGCCACTTCCCGCTACTGGTTGATCTCTGATAATGGCGGGTTTGATGTGGTTTCCATGAATAGCGAAAAGCTATCAGAAACGTTTGTCTATCCAGATCCAAACAATACGGCACTCAAACAGCGTGTTGCAAAGTGGCTGCTGGAAAACCGTAAACACACCTCTGACTATTCAGCGCCTAAGCCGCAGCTGGTGGCCCTGTATGGTGAGAAGTGGCTTAATGCCATTGAGAGCTACGGAAACACGGCGCCAGCCTCAGAGGTTACGGCCTGGGCAACCAAGGCTGTTAGTGATTGGTTGGCCAAGGATGAAGTTCAGGCAAAACTTGCCGAGTATTTGGATCTGAAAAGTTACTCTTTGCCGAATGAGTACATACTCTACCGCGAGGCATCAAGTCTCATACCCGCAAACTATGACAATCACCAAGACTTCAAGGATGCGATGGCGCAGGCCTGGGCCACGAAAGAGGCCGAGTTCAAGCAGAAGCGACAAACCGAAATTGAGCGCCGCGAGAAACTTTTCAAGGCTGGCAGGACTGCAAACGCCACAGCTACCGATGAAGACAGAGCCAAGCGCATGGAGTGGCTACTGGAAGCCGTCAACAGCAGTGATACCCCCTCAATGATTGACCGAGTGATGGGAACGGACTCTGTTTATCTGGATGCATTCGGCGACTATGGCGCCATCGGGGCAATATTTGATGATCTGGTATTATTGACCGATAGCCACATGCCTGATTACTCGTTGGACTGGGCCAAAAAGGGAGTGATCAGCGCTCTAACCGATCTAACCAACGCATCCAACCGAGCTAAGTACCAGAGTGTCATTGATAAGCTGCGAAAAACACCCGAGCCGGAGCCACAGGAGCAAGAAAAGGTTGCCGAGGTACACACGCAGGCAAAAACAGAGATAACGGCTCTAGAGAGCGCTCAGGAGTTTGAGGGAATTACTATAAAACTTAACTCTACAGTGATAATGAATCGAAAGGTACGGGTAGACATTGGTACCGTTTATTGTATCCATGATCCTAAAGGCCTTGCCGGAAAACTCTATGAAAACAAGGAGGCATTGAAGGCATTAAGCCAAGGTGTATTCTACAAAAACGACAAACGGGGCGTTTCTGAGTGCCCAGGTTCTTGGTGGTTTGTACCATCTACTATCGAATTGAAAGATATTTTGACTGCAATAGAGGTTTCTCAATAATGACTATCAGCAAAGCAGTAATACCAAGCGCTGAGGATTTGGCCCCCTTGCTCGATGAGGCCACCAGCCAGGGCGACATTTCAGAGTCTGATTTTGTCAGCACATTTACCAAGAATTGCGCTGAAAACCTCAAGACTAACCCATCGCTATACAGGAGCTATGGCCCATGGTGGTGGGCACTCAAACAATTGCTGGCAGATAATGGGCTCTCATTTGGTGAAAAAACAGAAGTCGCTACTCTGGCCCGTTTTGACTATGACAGCCCCGCCCTTGTTTGCTGTGCCGCCTGGGCATATCAGGACTACATTGTAAAAAACGGCTTCCTTTATTCCGGGGAGCATCAATACCCTGTCACTGATAGTGATGAGGATGAAACCTACTACTTAACCGATATGGATATGGAAGCATTGGCAATAGGTTAACAAGCAGGAAAAAGGGGCCATTACGGCCCCTTTTCTCACTGTTGTAACAGTTCATAAAAATCAAATAGATTGGACAAATTGACTTACTCCTGTTTTGCAGCGTTTTAAGTTGTTGGCCAAGGTAAAATCAAATATCTGACGATTAATGGGCTCTAACTCGCGTGACAGCTCTTTGTGAAAAACGTGGTATCCGATAGCCCAATTTTTTAATTTCAGCTTTCTACAGCCGATGTTAAACAGCCTGGCGGCAAACTCCTTATCCTCTGCCCCCCACCCTACAAACGACTCATTAAACCCATTTACAGCCAAGGCGTCAGCACGGAAGAACGCCATATTACAACCATGGATCCCGCCTGTTTCAGATGAAACAGTTGATCGCACTCGAGATAGGAACTTACAGCGCAGCGCATCAAGCCGATGTTTCTCAAATCCTCCTTTAAATAAGGATGGATACTCGTCTGTATACAGCAACTGCTGTGAATATGACTCGGTTAAACGCACTCGGCGGCCTGCTACAAACTGTCCCTCCCGGGCTACATCCAAGTGATCAGCAACAAAGTGCTTATCCAGAATCATGTCACCGTCCACAAAGATGATGTAATCACACTTAGCCTTGGCCATAGCCAAATTGCGACTACGCGACAATCTATATCCTGCATCTTCTTGCCAAGAATGGATGACTTGTAACTCGGGGTGTTGGTATTGGAACGAAGTAATAACTGCGAGAGTTTCTTTACCTGAGCCATCATCAGCAATGATGATTTCGTCTGGCACTCGAGTTTGGAACGCTACGCTTTTAAGCGTTTTCAAGAGCGCTTTGGGCCAGTTGTAGGTTGTGATAATCAGAGAAACCGTTGTACTCATTTTCTGCTTTCCGTATTTGCCAAAATAACTTTGTTAGGATAGATCCGTTTATTCATCAATGGCAATGGATTTGTTTTTGTTAGCCACCTTTTTGTTATGGCATCAACTAAACTCCCGCCAATTTCAAACTGGCTCAGACATAGTGGAGCATTGGAACTTCAAATAAATAAGGAGTTTCAATATGAAGTTTTACTATGGTTTAGGGGATCAATTCACTGCTGTAACACTCGCAAAGCGGGTTTGTAATGCCCTGGGTAACGGCAACAACAACACGGCCAATCGCCTATTACTCGAAACATGCGCAGCCGAAACAGTGTTAGGAACATACAAGGATCCAACCGAAAGATACGCCGGTGCGGGATTATCACAAGTAGATGAATCAACCTTCGACTGGCTTAAAGAAAAGTTTCAAAGTCGGCCGGAAGTGGTAAATGCACTATATGATGAGTTTGGTTTTACGCTGAGCAAGGTTCAGTATGTCGAGCTTGAGCTTAGCCCGTTGCTTGCCCTGGTGTTTGCTCGCCTGCGGTATAGAACAGTGGCTGATGAGATCCCGGGTACCATTCGTGGCCGAGCCGAATACTGGAAGAAGTACTACAACTCATCTGCAGGGAAAGGAACTGTTGAACACTACATCGAGCAGGCCAAAAAGCTGGATGAGCTCATAGGAGATTAATGATCCTTTTCTGGGGGCTACCGCTGGTGGCCCTTTTTAAAGGATCCATGCATCTTTAAAAAAAGCATTGGAAAATAACACTTATTATTCACTGACTGATCCAATAAAGATCCTATTTGATCCTCAAAAGATCCTAAGAGATCCAGGGGTATAAAAATCTCTCTGAAACCCCTATCACAGCTGACTTTTCAAAAAAGCCCGGTGTAGCCTAATCGGGTTGTTGGTGTAGCCTGAGCGGGTTGCTGGTGTAGTCTAATCAGGTTTTAGGTGTAGTCTAATCAGGTTTTTCGGTGTAGTCTGAGCGGGTTCGATAACAAAAAACGTGTGCATAACTACATGGAAAATTTAGAACAAAAGACGTTACCCCTAGTCTTAATCAGCGATTCGGGCGAACCCCAGCTATCATGCTCAACAGCAATGACCGTGCAGCCGAATGTTTTGCTGAGAACTGGTGTTTTTACCCCTGTCGGTCGAACCAAAGCTGAGACTTCTATCCACAAGGATCTCACAGAGGAGTTGCGGCACCTGGAGATATGCCACAAAGAAGGTTACGACAAGGTACTGATCTCAGGCTCAAAACTCAATGTTGAGACTGATTTCAGAGTCTGGTGCGGTATTATCTTGGCGTTCAGCCACTATGGACAGTATAGCAATGAGATAGAGCTGTCTTTTGCTGAGTTTGCGCGTATGTGTGGGTACCCGGCAAGGCGCTTTGATGCAAAGCTACGGCGCCAGATAGATGCGTCTTTGGCAAGGATCCGCGGGGTTAATTTGTCATTTCAAAGAAGGGGGCAGGTAAAGTCTTCTCACACAGGCTTATTGCACAAAGCAAAGTTGGATGAAACCCGCGACATAGTTATTTTGCTCGCCGACTCAGATATATGGGATCTTTATACCCTGGATTTCAAAGTCCTGGTTTCCATGAAGGTGTTGTCAGAACTGCCCAGGGCTGAGGTGGCGCAGTGCTTGTACTTGTATTTTTTATCACTGCCAGAGGATCCACACCCCATATCATTTACTCGTATGCGAGAAAGGCTGCAGCTATCAACTCCAGATAAAGAGGCTAACCGGAGAATCCGGCTTGGTATTGAAAAGTTGGAGGATGTGGGTTTTGTTACTGGATTTTATACACATAAGCCAGGTTCTAGAGAAACTTACTACAAGATCACATCCAGGGATAAGAAGTTGGGCCGGCGCGATATTGAAGATCTGCTTTGATAAAACCGGAGCCCGATTAGGCTACACCTCTCCCTCTCGAGCTACACCAGAGCCCAATTAGGCTACACCCTGATTATTGAATCCTTAATAATCAGGTGGTTAGCTGTTACCCGCTTTTGTCTTTCTCAACTATGAGGCTGCTTTGCCATGGGTTTATTCTTTTAAGATGGCAGCGCAAACTCGTTATTTCAGACATTTAGCAGAGATTACCCTGCTTTAGAGCCCGATTAGACTACACCCTAACCCACCAGCACTACACCACAAGCCCGATTAGACTACACCCTAACCCACCAGCACTACACCACAAGCCCGATTAGGCTACACCCTAGCCCACCAGCACTACACCATAAGCCCGATTAGGCTACACTCTGGCGTAAAAAAGCCGCCCGGAGGCGGCCTGCCCGATTAGGCTACACCATCAATAGCGCAAGGGTTCTTTGCCCTCGCCTGCTCGGCGGCGATCAAGCTCCAACTGGATCTCATCTTCGTTAGCGAGCTCTATGGACTCGGTAGAGAATGCCTCGTTAAACTCATCATCTGCTGTAACCGCGTAGCCTGCAGCCTCAAAGATATTCTTCACAATGACCGGACTGGCAATGCCATTGAAAATCAGGACACCGCCAAAATCCATATTGCCCTCTAGAAACGAATCTACGCCCTCTTTAAGGTCTTCCGGCGTCACAGTATACGCAGACCGAGAAAAGGCCTTCTTGGCTTCAAATTGCAGCTCAAATTCGTCTATTTCACCTCGGATAGCCAGCTTCATTGTTTTGGTTCCTCATTTAGGGTTTTGGCTGCTGCCATGATTAATTCAAAGTATTCTCTGTGCCTGGCCAGCATTCTAATGCCTTCTCTGTCAGATAACAGTTCAAAACCAGTAGAGATCAACTCAGTCGCAGAGAGCTTTTCCAACTTGTTTAGCTCCTCACCATATACGTAAAATTTACTTTCATAAGGGCTGGTGAGGTAATAATTCACATAGTATTCATTTTTGCGGAATGACCGGCCAGGAATGTCATGGAGAGAGGCAATCTTGGGCCTTGGGGCAATGGCCGCTCGCCGGCGGAGCTCTGCGAAAGCTAACTGTTTCACTCCTGGGTTGGTGTCTTCAATTGCATGACCTACTTCGTGCCAGGCTGTGCCGCGAGCGAAGTGTTGGCCCACATTGATTCTTACTTTGTCTCCAAGGTTTTCACAGTAGGCCCGGGTACCTGTATATACAAGCTCTATATCACCAGGGACATTGCCACCCACAAGCCTACTGATTTCATTAATGCTCTCAATTGCTTTTTCGTGTGGAAAGTTGGCCTTACTCAAAGCTTTCTTAACTTCGGGGCTCTCGAGTGATACGGATGGCTTAATGCTGAGGTTTTTCTCGATAGCTTGTGATACGAAAGATTCAATGTTGTCTACGACAGTATCTGGTATCGCTGCCTTTTGCGCGTTCACACATACGGAGTAAACCCTCATGCCGAATATTCGAGGATCTGGCAGTGTTCCTTTTTCCTCGAACTTATCCCAGGCGGTGACGAAACGCTTCATGCTTTCTTGACTGTTGAAACGTTGCCATGCCTTGTCCCTTCTGGATTGAATATTGGCAATTTCCTTTTCCCATTTCGCGGCTTCTTTCCTGGTCTTAGACTCGGCATATTTTTTCTTGGCTGCGTCAATTTGGCGCGTGAAGCTGCCAAGCAGATCATTGGCGACAGTTCGCCGCAGATCCTCAAGCATGTCTCCCTTTGGAGTTTCCTTGATAGCGCCAAAATAGAAGTCAATCAATTCAGATAAAGCGGTCTTAATCTCTCCAGTGCCTACCTGGCGCACTTCTGACAACAAAGAGTCAGCTACAGCCTTTCCATTAACCTTCATCGTACCCAATACGCTATCAGGGAATAGCTCTGGGTTTAGTTCTCCGAACACGGCCCTTTGATAATCATCAGCGCTTAACGCTGTGCCAGCCAGGTAGTTAACCAAACCGATAGGAGTTGCTGAGGCTATTGGGTACCGAATGGTTAACTCATTGGCACCTTTCTGTGCTCTCAGTAAATCGCCACTGACGATTTGCTTTACAGCCTCGGCAATTTTGAGAGTATCAAGGCCAACAGTTCCGAGTATGTTTATCCATGTAGCCGAAGCCCTGGATCCGAATAGCTTTTCGGCAAGCTCGGCGTCAGAAAGAGCGGTCGGCCCTACAGATTTTTTAATCTTCTGGTGCAGCGTTAGGCCGTGAACCAGGAAAAGAAAGTCCCGCTTTGATGCTGCAGTAACCAGTATATTAACCAGGCGTTGATAGGCTGCATCTTGATCTGATACATCATCAACCGACATCAGTAGAAACTCGACTATTGTTCGCTTTACTGCAGCGGTGGAAGTCGCATTGCTCAGCCTGGCTTTGACAACATGGAACGTCTTTTCTTCGATGGACTCCATAAAAGGCCTGGCGCCCTGGCTCTTGGTGTCGTTCTCCCAATTACAATCCCGGGCAAACTGCTCTCTATCCACATCAGATAACCTGATCCGAACAAGCATGGGGTGAGATAGTGCTTCAACAACAGCTTGCTTTATACCGAACTGCTCAGATGTGGCCACCAGCTTTTCTCTATAATCCGCGGCGGATCCTTCGGCGTATGCTTTGCGAATGGCCATCACTCGCCCATTCCCTGATTCAGTTACCATGTCTTGCCCCAAGATGGGCGCCCCGTCCGATGTGAACTTAGACTTGTTCAGATTGGCGAATTTTAGCGAGCCAGATAGGCGACCAATCTTGTTGACGCTCTCAGGGGTTGTTCTATCTCTTGGCTGCAACTCTGCCGGATAGAGCTCGTTAATTGCTCCGTTGAGGCTATTGGATACCAGGGCTGCTCCATGTTCAATAACGGCCCACATGACACTGACGCTGTAACCCGGGCACGCCAGTATTGTTTCGGTATTCCCCAACTGCTCTGGGGGGATGTTCGTTTTCATTGCTCACCTGTTTTTTTT
>NZ_JBICJO010000029.1:0-707 GCF_043103185.1 Shewanella sp. YQ_9 | reverse complement strand
GCTTTTCAGTCTGAGGGTATCCTCATTTTGCTGGCTGATAAGCGCAAGGCGCAGATCCAGAGTTTTAATCCGCTGCTGATTGTCCTGAAGTTCCTGCAACATCTCATGGAACAGCTCCCGGCTGAGCGTGGTGAGCTCATTTTCTGCATCCTCCAGGTGCTCAGGCAGGTGGGCCATAATTTTATGAGCCCCTTCCGGTATGGCGATACCGTATTCCAGGCCTAGCCCCCGTATCTGGTTAATCAGCGCGGTTTTGTTTTTCATCAGCCGCTGGCGAACCCGGTGCAGACACTGAATATCCTGCTGTTCAATAGACTTCTCCGGCACATAGCGCATACCCGGGCGACTGTCAGCTTCGACAATTGCAGCTGCATCATTTTTGTCATTTTTACTGCCCATTCTGAAGGGGGCAACATACTGTGGACTGATTTGTTTAACTTCATGTCCGTATTGTCTGAACTGGCGTGACCAGTAATTTGCACTGCCGCACGCTTCCATCACAATACGGGACGGAGGCTGCTGAACAATAAACGCCGTCAATTTTTCACGGGTGATCATTTTATTCGCTTTCTTCTCACCCTGCGCAGATACGATATTCACCTGAAAAACTCGCTTTGCCAGATCAATTCCGATAATTTGTTCCATGGGACACCTCTTCATATTGCTGTTGGTTTGCACTTACAGCATGGCTCACTGAAGTCTTTGTG